>BJGF01000052.1 GCA_014190295.1 Actinomycetes bacterium
GGCGGCTTCTCTATTTATTCTGATAACTGGCGTACTCTTTGCGCCATTAGAGAATATCGCTGTCAAGTAGTTTTGGAGCCAGATGTATAAGTCCCCGATCAAAGCCGAATCCCTGCGCAAACTCTGGGCACTTGTTCCCCCGAATATGAGGTTTCAGACAATTTGGCAAGTTTTGTTAATGATCGTTGGCTCTGTCCTTGAGATGATCGGCATTGCCTTGATCATGCCGATTGTTACGGTCATAACAGACAGCACGAACGGCACAAACAATTCAATTTTAAAGCCCGTTTACGTTCGTCTAGGTATTCTCAAGAGCGCAGACATCGTGGTATTTGTGCTTATGTTGTTAGCTTTCGTATTTGCGCTGAAGTCTGTGTTTAGTGTGTATTTGAATTGGGCTCAAATTGATTTTGGGCGACGTATTGAGCAAGATATCTCTAGCAAATTATTTCAGTCGTTTATGAACCGACCGTATTTGTTTCATTTGCAGAGAAATTCGGCAGATCTGATTTATTCAATCAATTCTGAAGTCGGACAGTTTTCGGGTGCGATAGTCCTGATTCTCTCGGTCTTATCTGAGACGCTAGTTGTAGCTGCCTTGGGAGTTCTGGTTCTTTATACGAATCTTTGGGCGTCAATTTCGACTCTGTTAATGCTGCTGTTTGCGGCAATTATTTATAATCGAGTGGTTCGGCGCCCCTTAAACAGTTTGGCCGGCGTTTTAAAAAAAGAGTCTCCAAAAAAAATTCAATATGTTTCACAAGGGTTTGGAGGAATTAAAGACGTCACCGTACTTGGTCTCAGCGAGTCTTTTACAACACAATTTGATAAACAAAATTTCTTGTTAGGAAAAACTGCATCACGCTATGGTCTGTTAACTAAAGTCCCAGCAATCTGGATTGAGTTTGTTGCAGTACTTGGACTCGTAGTAACAATTCTTGTAATGCTGACGCAAGAGACTGATCCAAGAAGAATCGCTCCAGTTCTTGGCTTATTGACTGCAGTCTCGTTTAGGTTTGTGCCAAGCACAAATCGTTTGATAGTCGCGACGAACAGATTGCGGGTTGTACGGCCGGCAATTGATTCGATATACAACGAAGTTCAGAGTTCTTTAGCTCGTGTCGAACTAGTTCATCTGGGTGCTTTCAAGAGTCAGATTGAGATGCGAAATTTGAGTTTTAGTTATCCGAATACGATCACGCCGAGTTTGCAGAATGCAAATATTGTTGTGCGCAAAGGCGAAACAGTTGGCTTCATCGGGCCGTCTGGCGCTGGCAAGAGCACGCTTGTGGATGTTATTTTGGGTCTTTTGCCACCAACCTCGGGCGAACTGCTAATTGACGGCATTGACATGTACAAAAATAATCTCGAGTGGCAATCAACTATCGGCTACGTAGCCCAGTCGATTTATCTCATTGATGACACCGTGCGGCGCAATGTCGCCTTCGGTATCGCTGAAGATGAAATTGACGAAGCGGCAATAGAACGTGCGCTCAAGTCGGCACAACTTTGGGACTTTGTTGAGACACTTCCAGAGAAAACGCAAACGATTGTGGGCGAGCGTGGCGTGCGTGTTTCAGGTGGTCAGCGACAAAGAATCGGCATCGCCCGCGCGCTGTATCACGAACCCCAAGTGTTGGTGCTAGACGAAGCCACAAGCAGTCTCGACATTGAAACTGAGACCGAAGTTATGAGCGCGATTCGTGCGCTACAGGGCTTCAAAACGATCTTGATTGTCGCACACAGATTGTCAACTGTGCAACATTGTGATCGTATTTACAAAATTGAAGATGCAACTATTGTTGGCGAAGGCACTCTCGAAGAATTGACGTAATTTGCTAGTCGGCTAGTCAACTAGTCGTTGAGATGTCGCGCAGGCTTCGCAACGAGATAGTTAACATTGCGACAACAACGAACAACATCGCCAACACAACGAATGTTTGTTGCAAACCAAATCGCTCAACTGCCAGACCCACGATGATTTGTCCGAGTGGCGGGGCGGCATAAAGCGCCGACATTTGCACGCCATAAACCCGCCCTTGCATCTCAGAGGGCACGCGACTTTGAATCAACGTGTTCCACAATGGATTAAACGGGCCCCAGACTATTCCCATCAAAAAACCGGCGAATATAAAAACAAAAGTCGCTGGCAAAAGCACCATTGGCAGAACCGCAACAGCAACACCAACCATTACTCCGCGCAAAATTGCATAACGCGAGAAGCGTCGTGCAATCGCCCCATAACTAAATGCACCGAGCACCATTCCCGACGCGAGCGCCGTCATCGTCGCGCCGAGGCCACCTGCATCACCAAGCCGCTCGAAGTGCACGGGCAACAAAACCATTTCGATTGGCATATAAATCGCCGAAGTGAACATAAAAATCAGCGTCAGACTAAACAGGGCACGGTCGGCGTGCAGCGCACGAAACCCGGCAATAGTCGACTGCCAAAAGTTTTCGTGCGTTAAATCTTCGCCGACTGTTTGACTAGTCGCGTCAACTACGCGCATCAACATCACGCTCACGGACGCAATCAAGAACAACAAACTCGTTGCGAACATTGCATCAACTGGTCCAACAAGTTTGATCAGCGCGGCACCGATTGCTGGCCCGATCGCCCAACCGACGGCGAACAGTCCTTCGTGACGACTGTTCGCAGCTTCTAGTTTTATTGATGATGCGGTTGCAGCGTTAGGTATGAGCGCTTTGCGCGCCGTATGCCCAGCAGGGTCAAACACGGCGCCGAGCACAGCCAGCGCCGCTATCCACGCATATGTCAGCGAACCAAGTCGATCGACAACGACGAACAGCAAAACAGAAATAGCAGAAAGCACGTCGGCATAAATCGAAACTTTGCGTCGCCCGATGCGATCAATCAGCGTGCCAATGAACGGCGAAACCACGATGCCCGGAAGACTGACAAGTGCGCCAAGTAAACCCGCAGCGGCGGGCGAGCCCGTGCGATCTAGCACGAGCCACGGCACTGCAATCATCACGATTCCGTTGCCGATGCCCGAAGAAATGTTTGAGACTTGCAACATCACGAACGGCATTAAACGCTTCATCATTGAAGTTTAATTAATCGGCGCATGGCTAACGCGCCACTAAAGAACTACTTCCAGCTCAAAAGTTTTTCAAGATCGCTGAAGTCGAATGGTCCCGCACAAGTCAAGATGATGTGCTCGGCGCCCGCTTGTTTGTACGCTTCAAAAATTTCAGGCGTAACTTCTTTTGGATAAATCGCCACCGTGCGTTCAATCTCGCGCGGGTTGCGACCGACTTTCGCACACCATTCGTCAAGAATTTTAATTTTGTTGGCATAACTTTCTGGTGGACCAAAATAGTTGTATTGATCGGCATGTTGAGCAACGAGACGTAGCGTAACTTTTTCGCCGCCTCCGCCAATCATGATCGGCACTTTGCCGTTCACCGGTTGCGGGTTTAGTTTCGCCAACCGTTCTTTAATCACAGGCAAGCCGGCTTCAAGCAACTTGAGGCGCTCAATCGCCGTGCCGAAGTGATATCCGTATTCTTTGTAGTCGCGTTCGAACCAACCCGAACCAACACCGAGCACAAATCGTCCGTTGCTGATGTGGTCGATCGTGCGCGCCATATCGGCCAACAACTGAGGGTTGCGATATGTGAAACAAGAAACGAGTGCACCAATCTGCGCATGACAAGTATCAGCAGCCATCGCTGATAACAGCGAATAGCACTCAAAGTGGGTCGCCTCTGGGTCACCCGAAAGCGGATAAAAATGATCCCAAGTCCAAATGCTGTCGACTTTCATCACGTCGGCTGTTCGCCATGCCGCACGCATCTCGTTTATGTTTGTGGCCTGTGGCCAAAGTTGTACACCGATTTTCATTGCCACAGATTACAACTATCATTGTTATTTTCTGGCATTGGCCAAAAAACTGATTAAAAAGGAGCGTTACATGGTCAAGTTTCGCAAATCTTTATTTGTTTCAGTAGCTCTGGCGACACTATTGGCAACTGTTATCTCGACTCAACCTGCGCATGCAGTTGTTGAGTGGGCACTAGCCGAAGACGCATTATCGCTCGGAATCACAGGTGTTTCACCACACGTCGAACGCACTGGCAACGCTGACCGACTTTGGTACCCGAGTCTCGCCGGAACGATTGTTAGTGATTGCACTGACGCTGGTGCGTGTGCGAGTGTGCCCGTTACAGGGCGCTTGGGTAGCGACTTCACGGCGATCACATTGCCTAATGGCACTCGTCGCGCATATTTTGTTGAGATTTCGCCGAATGCTGGCACAAAGTCTGTGTCGTCTGCGGCCTGTTCGACGGCGGCGTGCACGGCGGTTGGCACATCAACTGTTGCTGCAGCAGAACTTGTAGTCTCACAAAATGTTAAAGCGTGGGGTGTGCCAGATGCTGTTCTTACACCCGATGGCAAAGTGCGTCTATACGTTGTTGAGTCGCCAGTTGAAGGCAACTGCACAGAAAAACTCGCCAGTTATATTTCGAGCGACGGAATCACATTTACAAAGGAAGCGGGTTGGCGACTTGAAAATGGGATCAGTGTTGACCCAGAAATTCTTCGTGCGAAGACTGGTGAATGGTTGATGGTTTTGGCTGACGGCCCAGGCTGTGGCGATCGCGTGCAAAAACTTTATATGTCGACTTCAAACGACGGTTTAACCTGGGCGACACCACAAAAGATTTCGGGTTCTGATCTTCGCCGACTCGACCCGACGGGTTACGAAGTTTCAACAAATGTTTTTCGAATTTATTATGCGACTGCAGTCGCTGGCGCTCTTGGCGATGTAACTTACACAATCAAACGCGGCACGATTTCGATTAAACAATCGTCTGCTGAAGTTGCAATCACTGGCGGCAAGAAAACAACAACAAAAACGACCATTACTTGTATTAAGGGCAAGACGACCAAAAAGGTGACAGGCGTTAACCCGACGTGCCCAAGCGGTTTTAAAAAGAAATAACCCCCGTTAGCTCGCAGAAATCTTGCAGCACAAATAAAAACGGCGGGCCCGAAGGCCCGCCGTCTCTATTAAACAACTAGCTAATTTCTATTTAAACCATTCAGACCAAGTTGCTTTGTTGGCGGCAATCCACTCGGCAGCAATTTCTGCTGCTGGCTTGCCATCAAGTTCAACTGCTGGCAAAGTTGCCAATTGTTCTTCAGTGGTCATCTTATATTTCTTTAAGAAGTTGAAGACCTTTGCATCTTTTGCCTCAAGCTTTGCTGATGCAAGCTTGAACAACACATCTTCTGGGTAGTCTCCGTCGCACTTATCTGCTTCGAGTGCGCAATCAACATTTGCTTTTGGCAATACAAGATTCTTCAAGCCGTATTTACCGACTGCTGCTGATGGCATCCAGTAGTACATGATTACTGGCTTGCCGGCTTCGGTTGCTGAAACAATTTCTGCTTGAGTCGCAGCCTCAGAACCTGAATATTGAACTTTGAAGTCAAGCTTCAAGTTCTTCACAAGCTGCTCTTCATAGCCAGAAAAAGACGGATCCATCGCCAACATGCGACCTTGCGCACCAGTTGCTGCAGTTGCAAAACCTTTGACAACTGCTGGGTCTTTCAAACCTTCCCACGATGAGAGCTGTGGAAACTGCTCAAGTGCGTTTGGTGTGACGAACCAACCAATTTTGCCAATTGCTCCAAGATCACCCATGTTGACAACCGAACCGTCGTCAACAAAAGCTTGCTCTTCTGGTGAGAAGCCCGATGGCCACACTTCAACGTTGGCATCAATGTCGCCTGTTGACATACCAGGGATCATTGCGTTCTCATCGATGTCAACGATTTCAACCGGGTTGCCCAAGTTTGCTTCAATCAATTGTTTTACAATTTCAACCTCAATCGCCGAAGCGGTCCAGTTGTTGCGTGCGATTCTGATGGTCTCAGTGCCGCCTGCGCTGCCACTATCGCTGCCCCCACATGCGGCAAACAACAATGCTCCGGCGGCAAATAAACCGACGGCTAATTTCTTGCTCTGTAGTCTCATAATCTCCCCTTGATTTAGATCTTGCCCCTGTTGAGGCTCTTCATAACCATAGCAATTTTGGTGTCTCACCGATAGCTCGCACTATTGTTTCGGCAATGGGTTCGGGGGATACACCAGCGATTGATCTGCGCAATATCTGGAAAGTTTTTGGCCCAGGAGACGGCAGTCGCGCTATTGAGCTAGCTAAAACTGGCGTGAGCCGAAGTGATATTTTGCAACAAACTCAGCAAACCGTTGCAGTTCGAGATGTTTCGTTCAGCGTGGCGCAAGGCGAGACGTTCGTCGTCATGGGTTTGTCGGGTTCAGGCAAGTCAACTCTGATTCGTTGTTTGTCGCGATTGATCGAGCCAACACAAGGTGAAATATCACTCGGTGGCGACGATCTTTTGGCAATGGATGAAGACCAACTTCGCCAATTGCGCCGCGGACGAATATCAATGGTGTTTCAACATTTTGGTTTGTTTCCGCATCGCAAAGTGATCGACAACATTGCGTACGGCCTCGAGGTGCAAAAAATAGACAAGTCGACTCGTCTTGCCCGCGCAACTGAAGTTTTAAATACCGTCGGCCTAGATGGTTGGGCCGATCATTATCCGCAACAATTATCAGGCGGCATGCAACAGCGCGTTGGCCTTGCACGTGCGCTCGCAGTTGATCCACAAATTTTGTTGTTTGACGAACCATTTTCGGCACTTGACCCGCTGATCCGTAAAGAAATGCAAGACGAATTGATCAGATTGCAAAAAACAATGCAACGTACGATCGTTTTCATTACGCATGACTTCGCCGAAGCGCTTCGACTCGGCGATCGCATCGCAATCATGAAAGATGGTTCATTCGATCAAATCGGCACGCCCGAAGAAATTGTCTCGGCACCAGCAACCCCATACGTGCGCGAGTTCGTTAACGACGTTCCGCGCGCAAAAGTTCTGAGTGTCAAGTCGGTGACTGTCGCCGGTCAATCAACTGCAAATGGCCGCTCGGTCGCTGCGTCGGCAAAAATTGAGACGATCATCCCGATGTTGCTCGAGCGCGATGAACCCATCACTGTTCTCGACTCGAACAATCAAGCAATCGGTGTGGTCAATCGCGCAAGTGTTGCAAATATTTTGCAAGCCGAACAAAAATGAAACGCCGATTAAGCGGTCTGTTTGTCTTAATAATTCTTGCTCAGACTTTGGGCACGCGGGGGTTTCCCGATTCGCTGAACATCGGTCTTGCCGAACCGATCACAAATCTTCAGTCGTGGGTTCGCAAAAATCGCAACGACCACTGGATGTTCGAATTTATTTTGACCCCATTCATTTCAGCCGTCGAATTCGGCATCGAATTAGTTGAATCAGTTTTCACTTGGTTGCCATGGTTTGTGCCGGCAATCATCGTGTTCGCAATTGTCGCGCGCACCCGACGTTGGGGTCTGGCGACATTTACAGCCTTTGCCGTTATCTACCCAGGTGTTGTGGGCGTCTGGTCTGAAAGCATTGTCACAATCTCGCTGATGGCAGTTGCTGTTTTAATCTGTGTATTAATCGGCGTACCTCTTGGTGTGCTGGCGGCGTTGAAGCCACGCGTTGAAGTTGCATTGCGCCCGATCTTGGACGGCATGCAGACTGTGCCCGCAACCGTTTATCTCATCCCTATTGTTTTGTTTTTTGGCATCGGCCCAGCACCTGCGGCGATCGCAACAGTGATTTACGCGTTGCCACCAATGGTTCGACTCACGGCGCTCGGCATTCAGCAAGTGCCAAAATCGGCAGTCGAAGCGGCGCAAATGTTCGGCGCAACCAAACGTCAGATCTTGGCAAAAGTTCAGTTGCCGCTAGCTGTGCCGTCAATAATCACGGGCATCAATCAAACCGTGATGATGGCGCTTGGCATCGTCGTGATCGCAACATTGGTCGGCGCCGGTGGTCTCGGTCAAGAGATTAATCAGACCGTACGCCGTCTCGAACCTGGTCGCGGGCTTGTCGTCAGCCTTGCCGTTGTCGCGGTTGCGCTCGTGCTCGACCGTGTCAGCATGTCGCTTGTTTCAACGCCCGGGGCGCGACGAGTCAGAATCAAACGCAACACCTTATATATGTCGCTAATTGGTCTCGCGCTTGTCGCCGTTGTTGGCAGGTTGTTGGGTTGGGTTGAGTTTCCGTTTTCGTGGGGCACATCGTTTGCCGACCCGATCGACACAGGCTTCAAATGGTTTCGCACAACTTTCAATGTTGTCACTCGGCCATTCAACGATTTCATTGTGCGCGAAATTCTCGTTCGAGCACAAACACTGTTTAACGAGACGATCACCTGGCAGGCGGTTGTTGTAGTCGCAGCCGCTTTCGCGTTTTACGTTGCCGGCTGGAAGTTGTCTTTATTCACCGCGTGCGGCGTCACATTCATCGGTCTCACCGGCAGGTGGCTTGACGCCGTCGACACTCTCACGCAGACAGTCGTCGCCGTGTTAATTTCGATTCTGATTGCGTTGCCGATCGGCATCTGGATCGGTCGCCGTCCGCGCATCGAAGCAATAATTGCGCCAGTGCTTGATGCATTTCAAACGATTCCGAATCTTGTTTATGCGATTCCGTTCGTGATGATTTTCTCGGTTGGCCCAGTACCAGGCATAGTCGCCGCAGTTGTCTACGCAATTCCGCCGGGCATTCGTCTCACGAGTCTTGGTATCCGCCAGGTCAACAACGAATCAGTCGAGGCAGCGATTACTTTTGGTGCAACGCAGCGCCAAGTTTTGTGGGGGGTACGTGTGCCACTGGCGATGCCATCAATTATTTTGGCGATCAATCAAATGGTGATGATGGTCTTGGCGATGGCGATTATTTCAGGGATGGTCGGCGGCGGCGGTCTTGGCTATCGCTCAATAGCGGCGCTCACTGGTCCTGACTCAGGCCTCGGTGTAGAGGTCGGTCTAGCAGTTGTGATTATGGCGACGATTCTTGATCGATTGTTGCAAGCAACCGCGCGACGATTGCAAGCGCCGGTAGCTGTTTAGACGCACGCCACGCGCGATTCAGCGTCGCTGTTTAGCTATTCAAATTGATCATCACGTGCTTGATGCGCGTGTAATCGTCAAGCGCATATGCCGAGAGATCTTTGCCGTAGCCCGATTTTTTGTATCCACCATGTGGCATCTCGGCCACCATCGGAATATGCGTGTTCACCCACACGCAACCAAAATCGAGATTCTTGGTCATTCGCATCGCACGACCCAAGTCTCGTGTCCACACCGAAGAGGCGAGCGCATATTCGATTCCGTTTGCCCATTTCAGCGCTTCTTGCTCATCGCTAAATTGTTGCACGGTGATAACTGGTCCAAAAATTTCATTTTGAATCATCTCGTCAGTTTGTTTCAAATCACAAACGACGGTTGGCTCAAAGAAATATCCTGCACCCTTAATTTGCGAACCACCAGTCGTAACTTTTGCATGCTTCGGCACTCGGTCTAGAAAGCCTTTGACTTTTCCAAGATGTGTTTCGTTATTGAGTGGCCCATAGAGAACATCTTCGTCTGGTTTACCAGTCTTTGTTTTTTTCGCTTGTTCAGTTAGCGCGTCAACGAAGTCACGATAAATCTTCGGGCCAGCGATCACGCGAGTTGCCGCCGTGCAATCTTGTCCAGCATTGAAATAACCAGTCATTGCGATCGTCGAAACGGCGAGTTCGATGTCGGCATCGTCGAAAATAATGACTGGTGCTTTTCCGCCAAGTTCAAGTTGAACTCGCTTCAAACTTTTTGATGCAGCCTCGGCGACTTCCATGCCGGCGCGTACCGAACCAGTAATCGAAACCATGCCAGGTGTATTGTGCACAACCATTGACCGGCCTGTGTCGCGATCGCCACAAATTACGTTAAGCACACCCGGTGGCAAAACTTCGCCAGCAATTTTTGCGAGCAACGCAGTCGATGCAGGTGTTGTGTCGCTTGGCTTTAATACGGTTGTGTTTCCAGCAGCGATCGCCGGAATGAACTTCCAAACTCCCATCATTAACGGATAGTTCCACGGGGCGACTTGCGCGCAAACGCCGATTGGTTCGCGTCGTATATATGAGGTGTGGCCCGTCATGTATTCGCCTGCGCTCTTGCCTTCGAGCATTCGCGCCGCTCCAGCAAAGAATCGAATCTGATCCATCATCGGCGGCACTTCTTCGCTGAAAGTAATCGACCGTGGCTTGCCTGTGTTCTCGATTTCGGCTTCGATCAATTCGTTGATGTTTTTTTCCATCGCATCGGCGATGTCGTTGATCGCTTTTTGACGCACAGACGGCGTCGAATGCTTCCACGATTCAAATGCGTCTGCCGCTGCTTTCATCGCGTCGTCAACATCTGCCGGGCCTGACAAGGCGGCAGTTGCATATTGTTTGCCAGTTACTGGATCGATAATCGATGTAGTGCGGCCGTCTTTGGCCGCAACTTCTTTGCCGTTGATGTAGTTATTGAAAGTTTTCATGCCTAAACCTTATCGCATCGCGTAAAATAATTTAATCAAGTGTTCACTGGCGCGAGGGCTCTGTCGTTCGCATGATAATTACACTTTTTGGGATGGCGAATTCGCTCACCAGTAAGCCGTCGGTGTTGTTTGTCTGTGTGCACAACGCGGGGCGATCGCAAATGGCGGCGGGCTGGGTGCGTCACTTTGCAGGCGATCGTGTTGATGTGTACTCGGGCGGTTCAAACCCCGGCAAACATATCAACCTCGCCGCGGTTGAAGCGATGCTCGAAGTCGGCATCGACATCGCCAACGAATCGCCAAAATTATTCACGATCAAAAATGTCAAGGCCGCTGACGCTGTCATCACCATGGGGTGTGGTGATGTTTGCCCGATCTTTGCGGGCAAGCGCTACGAAGACTGGGCACTTGAAGACCCAGCAGGCTTGGGCGTCGACGCCGTGCGACCAATTCGCGACGAAATTCGTCGCCGTGTAGTAGAACTACTCAACGAACTCGGCATCGAAACGAAGTAAAAATTATGCAACCCACAAATTTCATCAAGCGATTATTCGCCGAAGCGCTCGGCACCGCGCTGCTGATCATTTCAGTCGTCGGCTCGGGCATCATGGCGACGAACCTCACCGACGATGTCGCGCTACAACTTCTCGCCAACGCCGGCGCGACTGTCGGTGCGTTGATCGCACTGATCTTGATGTTCGGTCCGATCTCGGGTGCGCACTTCAACCCAGTCGTCACTGCGGCAACTTGCATTTTCGACGCGCGACCATGGCGTGAGTTGGCGCCGTATGCGATCAGTCAAACAATCGGTGGCATCATTGGCGCGGCAATCGCTAACTCAATGTTTAGTCTCGACATTCTTGGGCCGTCGACAAAAATTCGCGAAGGCTCGGGCATCTGGCTCGGCGAAGTTGTCGCAACTGTTGGCTTGTTGCTCGTGATTTTTCTAATCGCTCGTGGTCCGCGACCCGAGTCGGTGCCAGTCGCAGTCGGCGTATGGATAGGCGGCGCCTATTGGTTCACATCATCGACATCTTTGGCTAATCCCGCCGTGTCAATTGCCCGTAGTTTCAGCGAATCTTTCGCGGGCATCGCACGCGAGTCGGTTCCGATGTTCATCATCATGCAAATAATCGGCCTCGTTGTCGCCACGCTCATCTTGTCGGCGTTCATCGACCGCAAACCTTTTCGATAACTAATCCGTCTAGCATCATCTTGAGCCCCCGTAGCTCAGTGGATAGAGCAACGGTTTCCTAAACCGCAGGTCGCATGTTCGATTCATGCCGGGGGCGCCAATGAGCCAAATTTTTTATCGCTTATTTGGTGGCGAATTCGACTAAAACAGTCGCGACAACCGTTTTTTCGATACTCGCAGTCTCGTAATAACCGCCACTTTCAACATTGGTCGAGTCTCGCGCAGTCACTTGAAACGGACCGCTTGAAACCGAGCGCACTTCGCCAATTTTGCCATCGACAGCACCGAGCAATGTTTCGGCCCGCAGTTTGGCGTCAGTCATAGCCTCAGCCAAGAGAGTCGGTCGAAGTGACTCGAGCGCATCAAGGTAGTACTCGGGACCACCCGTATAAATGTTGACACCTAATGCGAGTACTTCGCCAAGATCGGCTGCCAAAGACGCAACTTTGTCGACATCATCCATTCGAATGATCACTTCTCGACTTGCCTCGTACGACAAAACACGTCCTGTTGAGTTGCCGTCTATGTATTCTTTGTTTGCAAAACTAGTGATTGAACCAAAAACAATTTCGTCATCTGCGACATTTTTCGACTTCATAAACGTGACGACCTGATCAACACCCGTGCTGACACCTGCGATAGCCGCAGCAGCGGTTTCTGCAGATTGAGAAACACTGAGTTTCCATACTGCGCGGTCGGCTTTTACATTGAGTTGGGCGGTGCCTCGAACGCTAACTGTGTCACCGCCACGACGCGCAATGCCATCACCGACATGTTGCAGACCCCAGGCGAGTGCGACCGACAAAACGACCACTGAAATCGCCAGCGTGATTAAAGAGTTCTTGTTTTCTATATGAGAATTCTACCGCAGGTCGTGAACTTACCAGGCTACTTTCGCCTTGATCCTCTAAGTAGCCTTCCGAGCGACGGCGCAAACTGTGTTGGTTTATTTCGCACCACATTTCGCACCGTCCTCGCCCCCGTAGCTCAGTGGATAGAGCAACGGTTTCCTAAACCGATTTGTGCAATCAGAGGCAATCTTTAGCGCTCTCTGGGAATCCAATCCATACTGATTTTAGGGCTTTTTACTGGCTAGCGACCGCAAGCGGTTAGAGGGCAATGTTCACTTTGTTGTTCACTCACACCTATGACGAGATAAACAGAGTTGCAATAGCAACTATCGAGTTCGTGGGAAAATTGTTTACGGCTAAAAAAACACGTCCGCCGGCATCTATTGGTGCAAGCTTGCCGACCATTGGCGAGCAATTCGGCC
>BJGF01000053.1 GCA_014190295.1 Actinomycetes bacterium
CCATTAGCCGAAGACCAGATTCATCCAAGTCCAAGTCGGGCATCCTGAGAGATGTTCGTGTTCGTTGGCTAGTGTGCGTTCGCCCATAATGTTAGTTATGTAAAGTTGTTATAGGCGGAAACGGCAATGAATACAGAGTCACTTAACAACCGCACTCTTGCGCCAGGTTCTGGCCTGCCAAAAATCGGTTGGTCAGCCACCGAAGTTTTCGATTCACTTGAGACGCTACGAAGCAAAGATATTCGCTGGCGCGAAGGTCGAGCATTTAGTCTCGCCTACAACGCCGGGCCAGATGCTCTAAGCGTGGCTGAGGAGGCCTATAGGCGTTTTAGTGGCGAAAATGCCCTAAGTACAGATGCCTTCCCTAGCCTGCGTCAGATCCAAGCAGAAGTCGTGGCGATGGCGGGGTCATGGCTTGGGGCGACGAGCGAGTCGGCTGGGTTTATGACCTCAGGTGGCACCGAGAGCATCTTGATGGCCGTCAAGTCTGCTCGGGATCGCCTATTTAAAGAGCGTTCGGTTACGAAACCGAACATTGTTTTGCCCAGTTCTGCGCATGCTGCTTTCGAAAAGGCTTGTGCATATTTTGGATTAGAAACCCGGCGTGTTGCAGTTGGTACTGACTGGTGCGCCGACGTCAATGCCATGAGATCGCAGGTTGATAGCAACACCGTTCTTGTGGTCGCCTCTGCCCCACAATATCCGCAAGGCGTGATCGACGATGTAACTGGTATCGCCAAGATCGCCACAGATTTTCAAATTAATTGTCATGTGGATGCATGTATGGGTGGTGTCACACTCGCCTATCTTGCTCGCCTTGGTGAAAATATTCCGCCATGGAATTTGCAAGTCGAAGGTGTCAGTTCGATCTCGGTCGATCTACACAAATTTGGTTACACATCTAAAGGCGCTTCAGTAATAATGTATGCAACGAAATATTTAAGATCATTTCAAAGTTTCGTGACCGACAACTGGCTTGGCGGCATGTACGGATCATCTGGAATGCTCGGCACCAAATCTGGTGGATCAATGGCTAGCGCCTGGGCTGTGATGCATTATCTCGGCGAGGATGGATATCTGCGTTTGACCCGTGAAGCGCGCGAAGCGACATTGCAACTCGCAGAGATTGTTAACGCGAGCGACGATTATCAACTGCGCGCACAACCGCAAACAACGTTGGTTTGTTTTGGCGCGAAAGATCCAGGGCGATTAAATGTTTTCGCGGTTGCCGACGAATTGTGGCGCCTGGGTTGGTATGTCGATCGACAATCCCCTCCTGACTCGTTGCATTGCACAGTAAACGCAATTCATCATGACAAAATTAAATTATTCGCAAAAGATTTAGAACTTGCTACTGCGCAAGTTGTTGCAAAAGGCAAAACTGGCGACAAAGGCAGTTACGGAACTATCGACTAGCCAGCGATCGCTGTGTTGATCCGCATCGTTTGGTTAGCCAGTTGATTCATTTCATCAGTCGTTAGCGCTGCTGCGATTGCGCGAGCCATGGCATTATTCGTAGCAACTTCTGCTGCAACACGCTGATCGACCAAACCAGAGCAATCTGGATATGGCGGCGCCCAGCCGTGCATCTTTGCTGTGTCTTGTTTGCCGTCAACAGCAAGAGTCGCCTGAAGTCCCGTAAGCCCATGCGTGACGAGCGCCGCGATGTGATAACAGCCGCGCAACTCACGAATCAATGTAATTAATCGATAAGCACGCGCAGTTGCATCAGTCGGAAGTGGCTCGGCACGAAGACCCGCGAAAAGCGAAAGTCCTGAGGCATCGATGCTCACAACCAATTTTTCGGCTGGGGCGATAAATTTTTCAAGTTCTGAAACACTCGACAAATGCTTTCTACCCCAATCATCGCAACACTGCATATAGCGTCGACCTGCAGCGCGAGCGCCTTCGACAGCGATACCGATACCCCAAAGTTTTTCTGTAAGCGCACGATCAAAAAACATAAAAGCAGCATGCACCACGTCCGCATCAACATCGCCCAGTACCCCACCGCGACCCGCAAAATAAAAAGAAAAAGTATTGGGATATCCCGCCGCCGTTCCGGCAGCCGCAGTGTCAGCGTCGAGCATATATTTTGATCCGACAGATCCGATGATTGGTGCGATCAAAGACGCAACTTGAAATTCGTTAAGAGTTTCCATGTTTGAATTATAGAGTATGCTCGCTTTGCCAATACTTTCGTACAGAAGAGTGCCTACACATCCAGTGCAGTCACACCGAAGGAGCAACCACCCCGGAACCTCTCAGGTAAATGGACCGTTCAAAAGTGGCGACGCTGGAAATTGAGATTTGGGTAAACCAATTCTCTACCGAAGGGGAAACTGTGCGATAACTCGTGCGGGAAGCTCTCAGGTGCCAAAACAGCTGGGGTGCATTAATTATGCACATCCCAAATGAGGCACCACATGAGACTCGACAAAAGGCGTTCACTCAAGCAATTAATCGCAAACGACGAATTCATCTCTCGGCACATCGGCGTAGATGAAGATTCTCGAGCAGAGATGCTTAAAACAATCGGTGCATCGAGTCTTGAAGATCTGGTGAAGCGAACGGTTCCTGAGACAATTCGTCATGACGAATTACTAGATCTCGGCGAACCAATGCTCGAAGTCGATGTGCTCGACGAACTGCGGGCCATTGCGGCTAAAAATAAAGTTCGCACAAGTTTGATCGGCATGGGTTATTACAACACGATTACTCCGCCAGTAATCGCCCGTAATGTTTTAGAAAATCCAGCGTGGTACACGGCATATACCCCCTACCAACCTGAAATTAGTCAAGGCCGTTTAGAAGCGCTACTGAATTTTCAAACGATGATCACCGAAATTACCGGATTCGATATTGCTAATGCTTCGTTACTAGACGAAGCAACTGCCGCTGCCGAAGCAATGACCATCGCACTGCGCGTTAGCAAGTCTGATTCGACTGTGTTTGTAGTTGATCGTGATACTCACCCACAAATAGTCTCTGTTTTGCGTACGCGAGCATTGGCGATCGGATTGACGATTAGTGAAGTATCACTTCAAGAAATCAAATCAACACCATGTTTTGGTGCTCTCATCTCGTGGCCTGGCTCAAGTGGTTTGATTGCATCAGTCGCAGAAATCAATTCGGTTTGCAATGCAGTGCACGCGCAACAAGGCATTGTGATTGCAGTTTGCGACCTACTTGCTTGCATCTTGCTCACTCCCCCTGCAAGTTTAGGTTTCGATGTCGCAGTCGGGTCGGCACAGCGATTCGGGGTTCCGATGGGTGGCGGCGGACCTCATGCGGCATTTTTGGCGACGAGTGACAATCACGCTCGCGCATTGCCAGGCCGATTGGTCGGAGTCAGCACAGATACTCAAGGTCGACCAGCATTGCGTTTGGCCTTGCAAACTCGCGAACAACATATTCGTCGTGAAAAAGCAACCTCAAATATCTGCACTGCTCAGGCGCTACTTGCAAATATGGCAAGTTTTTATGCGGTGTGGCATGGCCGCGAAGGGCTCGCGCGAATTGCCGAGCGGGTGCATCGTTTAACTTCGATCACGGTTGCAGGTCTTAATGATGCCAAAGTCGAAGTTTTAAATACAAGTTGGTTCGACACCATACAAGTGCGCGTCAAATCAAGCAGCGCGATCCACGATCGTGCGCTAGCACACAATATTTTGCTACGTCACGTCAATGACACGACTGTGGGCATAAGTCTCGACGAAACGAGCACCGCTTCGACTGTGGCCAGACTCTTTGAAATCTTTGATGTAGATGCCAATGTTGACCGACTTGACTTGAACTGCGACTTAGGCATTAGTCAAGAGATGCGCAGAATTGATGAATTCTTGACTCAAAGTACTTTTAATAGATATCGCACCGAACACGAAATGCTGCGTTATCTGCGTCGACTCGCCGATAAAGATTTAGCGCTGGACCGAACAATGATTCCCCTGGGTTCTTGCACGATGAAATTGAATGCAACCACAGAGATGATTCCGGTTACTTGGCCAGAGTTTGCAAATATTCATCCATACGCTCCGAGCGCAGATATAGCTGGGTACACACAACTCGTTGAAGAGCTCGGCACGATGCTGGTCGAAGTGACCGGCTATGACTCGGTCAGCCTGCAACCAAATGCCGGAAGCCAAGGCGAACTTGCCGGATTATTAGCAATTCGTGCCTACCATCGCAGTCGAAGTGACATCGACCGAACCATTTGTTTGATCCCGAGCAGCGCTCACGGCACGAACGCTGCGAGCGCCGTAATGGCAGGAATGACCGTGGTCGTAGTGGCTTGCGATGAACGCGGAAATGTGGATCTAGATGATCTCCGCTCAAAGTGTGAACTTGCCAAAGACAAACTTGCAGCTTTGATGATTACTTATCCGTCAACTCACGGAGTCTTCGAGCAAAAAGTTACCGATATTTGCGAAATGATTCATTCGTATGGTGGCCAAGTTTATGTAGACGGTGCGAATCTAAATGCGCTGGTCGGTATTGCTCGGCCTGGCGCATTCGGAGCCGACGTGAGCCATTTGAATTTGCATAAAACATTTTGCATTCCGCATGGCGGCGGCGGCCCTGGTGTCGGACCGGTCGGCGTCAAAGCACATCTCGCTGAATTTCTTCCAGCACACCCGCTGGCAAAGTTCGATCAAACCAAAGTTGGTGCCGTTGCCGGCGCACCTAATGGGTCGGCGTCGATATTGCCGATTTCGTGGGTGTATATAAAACTCATGGGCGCTTGTGGACTTCGCGAAGCAACGATGCATGCAATATTAAATGCGAATTATATTGCCACTCGACTAGATGCTTACTTTCCGGTTTTATATCGCGGAGAAAATGGTTTCGTCGCCCATGAATGCATTCTTGATATTCGTGAGATCACCAAAAATTCGAGCGTGACCAACGATGATATTGCCAAGCGATTGATGGATTTTGGATTTCACGCACCGACTATGAGTTTTCCCGTTGCGGGCACATTTATGGTCGAGCCAACTGAAAGCGAAACTATTGGCGAACTCGACAGGTTCTGCAATGCGATGATCGCGATTTATGGCGAGATTCAGCAAATCGCAGAACATAAAATATCTCACGAAGATTCACCATTACACAACGCACCACATACGGTCGAGGATCTCTGCGGGGTCTGGAACCGCAAATATTCGCAACACCAAGCCGCATACCCGACTTCAGCAATGCGTGGGCGCGGATACTTTGTGCCGGTTTCTAGAATTGACGCCGCATACGGCGACCGCAATTTAATTTGTTCGTGCGAACCGCTCGAGTCGTACGCTATTTCTTTGCAATAAAAGGCAGCTTTACAACAACACCTTCTAGACGTGTGCCACGCACGTCGATAGTTACAGCGTCACCAACTTGGGTTTGGGGTTCAACGAACGCCATCGCGACACCATGTTGTAGCGACGGTGAAAAGTTTCCGCTTGTTGTTATTCCGATCGGTGTTCCACCAGAAAAAACCTGACAACCGTCTCGTGGTGGACGACGACCAAGGGTGGTAATGCCAACCAAACGTCGCTCGACACCACTCTCACGTTGTTTGATCAACGCTCCCCGACCAGTAAATTCTGGTTTATCCCACGCCACAACCCAATTGAGACCTGCTTCCAATGGCGTGATCAAAGGCGACAATTCGTGACCATGTAAAGGAAGACCTGCTTCAAGTCGCAATGTGTCGCGCGCTCCTAAACCAGCAGGCGTCACCCCAGATGAGACGAGAGCATCCCATAATTCAATCGCATGAGTATTTGGCACTGCGATCTCGACACCAATTTCTCCGGTGTAACCGGTGCCCGCAACAGTGCACTTGACACCCCGCCAATTAATCTGTCTCACTGAAAATTTTTCAATCTCGGAAAATTCTTTGTTAATTGTCACAAGAAAATCTTTGGCCTTTGGCCCTTGCACTGCCAACACGGCACGAGTAGTCGTCACATCGACTCCTCCGATCGCCGACACAACACGGTCGGTATTCGATGCATTAGGCATCACATCGAAGCGATCTTCTTTTATCCACCAAACGATGACGTCATCCAAAACGCAGCCCTGCTCATTCAACAGGTGCGTATATTGAGTGCGACCAATATCGATTTTGTCAAGATCATTTGTCAGCACGCCCTGCAAAGCGGCTTTCGCGTAATAGCCTTCGACGCGAACCGTCCCCAAGTGCGAGACATCAAAAACAACTGCACTCGACCGACAAGCAAGATGTTCGGCAATAGTGCCCGTCGGATATGCGACTGGCATATCCCATCCGCCGAACTCGACCATTTTTGCGTTCAGCGCACGATGAGCAATATCAAGTGGCGATAAACGCAACCCTGGCATTATTAAAGAGCGATGGCTTGAGCGACCGATTCTGTAGCCACGAAATTGACGCCACTATTGATAGTCGAACGAATGGCGACTTTCGGTCTGCCGATATTCACGATCATCGCATCAACATCACTCTTAACGGCAGCTAAAGGTAGAACGTTTAGTACACCTTGACCATTACGCACAACATCAACTAGTTGGTCACCTTGGCAAAGCACAACTGCTTTGCCACTGATCACAATGTGTGCTGCTGCGATGTCGGTATCAACATGGTTTCGAAGATAGTTGAAAACCTCACGAACTGATTCAAGTTTGATTCCGGCGTCCAACAAATTTTTGATTACTTTGAGCTCAAGCAAGTCGCGATAAACGTAGCTTCGACGAGACCCACTACCTTTGGCGTCAACTAACGAAGGTCGAATCAAATTTGTACGAGCCCAATAATCAAGCTGACGATAAGTTATGCCGGCAATTTGCGCGGCTTGTGCGCCACTGAAACTTTGCTGTGTCATCTGCAATCCCCCATCAAGACATCTACTGCGATCGTATTCTTAGGCTACGGGATGATTGACAAAAGTCAATCGAAATTATCCTTGAAAATCTTCGGGGCGTATGGAATCTATAAATTGCCTGAAATCGTCAATGATTTCTTCTGCATCTTCTGCAGGAGTTTCAGGGACGACCTTGCCGACCTCGTCTAGCAATGCAGATTCTGCATAAATAGGTATTCCAGACCGTACCGCAACTGCGACACCATCCGATGGTCTGCAACTCACAACGACCAATGCTCCGGCCTGAAGAAAATGCAGATCAGCAAAGTAAGTGTGTTCTTCAATTTTGGTGATCACTAGTTTGACCGGCTGAGCATTCAAACCTTCTGCGACATTAATCAACAGATCGTGAGTAAGCGGACGATCTGGTTGTAGACCCTCGAGCGCGTAATGAATTGAAGATGCTTCTGGAGCTCCGATATAAATTGGCATCACTCTGCGGCTGCCGGCTTGTTCGCGCAACATTAAAACAGGGGTGTTTGCAGGTATCTCGAGACGAATTCCTTCGAGCTGCATTTCAATCATGTGCTTAGCGTACCTGGATTAACAAAAATGCTTTAACGGGTCTCGATATGGTCTCGGGCTTGGGCGGCGATCAACGCGGCACGCAGTCGACCCCCTTGATCAATCAGTTCGGCAAACATCGCCAAGGCTTCTTGTCGAGCCGCTGGATTGCGCTGACGCATCAACGGAACAATTCGAGTCTCGAAAAGCGATACTTCATGATTTGCAGCCAACTGCCAGGCCTTTAGATGACGGGCGTCAATGCCCAGACTCAAAAACTTGGCACAAACAATCAAAATTTCAAGATCTATCTCGTCGTAAAGATCAGTTTCACCGACACGACGCGATCTCAGAATGCTGTAACGCTCCAACTCGGCCAACGTTTTTTCGTTAATTGATGCGGCTTGAATTATTTCGCGCCTGTTGTATGAGCTCGCCGAATTGGCATCAGCAGTAATCGCCGGCTTGACCAATGCGATTATCGAAGAAGATTTAGCCTGACGCGTGCCACCGATGCCAGCAGGGTGACTACTGCCGCGTGGCGCCGGAATGTGACCGATTCCGCGCGGTGCAGTTATCTCGTCGTTACGCAGCATTCCATCACTAGTGTCGCCTTCTAATCGATTACGAATTACTTTGAGTGGAAGATAATTCTCTCGTTGCTCTCGCAAAATAAATTTAAGGCGGTCGACTTCTGGTTGTGAGAACTTTCGATAACCAGAAGCAGTGCGCTCTGGTTCGATCAATCCTTGGCTTTCTAAAAACCGAATCTTCGAAATAGTTACATCCGGAAACTCTTCGAGCAACAAAGCCAAGACTTCTCCGATTGATAAATAATTGCGAGCAGTGGTCATTTTGGGGTCACAAAAAATTTCATCATGACAAAATATCGGCTTTACTGAAAAAAACCATCCGGAACTTTCCAATTTGTAGTTCATCTCCATGCGTCAGCGACGATTGCTCTATCAGAACTTGATTGACATACGTTCCGTTCAATGAACCCAAATCACGCACCAAGAGCCCTGATTTACTATTGACAATCTCAGCATGACTACGAGAAACAGATATATCGTCCAGCAAAATATCGCTGTCGGTTGTTCGTCCGATTTTCGTTGTGTCTTTGGTTATTGAGAATCTTGTTCCAGTTAGATCTCCGGCGCGAACAACCAACACCCCGTGACCACTGATGTCACCGAGACGAATCGCGGCATTATCTTGCGAGCCCGGTGCATCTTGCATCGGGTCAACTTGTGCGATCACAACCGTTCGTTCATCTGGAAGATCCAAAACATTGCCGCACGAAGAACAGAAAGAAGCACCGGGTGGATTTCGGTGTCCGCATTGATTACAAAATACGTATGCCATTAACTCTCAACCCTCAATCAACTGTTTATAGGCAGATGCGTCTAATAGTTCGGCGACATTCGCAATATCGTCGACTTCTATCTCCATTATCCAACCGTCTCCGTATGGATCGGTGTTAATTAAATTTGGTGAACTTGTTAACGCTTCATTGACCAACACAATTTTCCCGGACACTGGTACATAAATATCAGAAACGCTCTTTGTGCTTTCAACTTCACTACAGCTTGATCCTGCTGCAACTTTGTTGCCCACGGTTGGCAACTGCACGTATACGACATCGCCTAGTGCGTCTTGCGCATAATCAGTTATTCCGACACGAGCGATGGAGCCCTTGAGACGTACCCATTCATGATCCTTGGAATACTTGAAACCCTCAGGGATGTTCATAACCCAAAGTTAGCCTCGCCGCAGTGCTCGGCCTGCATGAAGTTGTTTTCGTATCTGCGGAGCGTAGGCAAAGGCTGTCGTATACGACATCACTAGCGCTGGTATCCCACATATCCAGCCCCCCAACGTCACCCATTTAGCACCAGCACCATCGGCTTTACCAAGAAGAATCAACGGCACAGCGAACATCAATAAAAATGTGTACCGCTTGCCCCAAATATTTACTGCAAAACGTTGCATGCCGAACAGCGTCGCAATCGACATTGCACCGGCTACGACGATTTCTCGCACCAGAACCGCCAAACAAAACCAAATAGGTATCGACTTATCGACCATCACAGCGAAAACTGAAACTATAAATAGACAACGATCTACCGACGGATCAAAAATCGCTCCGAAATCACTCTGTTGGTTGAAACGTCTTGCGACCCAGCCATCAACCCAATCGGTTGCTCCAAGTCCACCAAGTAGCCAAGCCGCGGCACCACGATCTTCAACGCTAAATAACAGCCACAAGAATATTGGCAGGCAGCAAAGCCGAAGCAAAGTGATCAGGTTTGGCACTGTGAAAATCTGGCGCGACGGCACGCAAAGAGCGTACAAGCCTCGTCATCACGTATCATAAATTCATGTCGCCGACCCTATTCAGTCGCATTATTCAAGGCGAGATTCCGGGCACTTTCGTCTATCGCGATGAGTTGTGCGTGGCATTTATGACGATCAGTCCGATCACGACTGGTCACGTGTTGGTGGTGCCGATTCAAGAAGTTGACGAGTGGACTGATTTATCCGATTCGCTAACCTCACATCTTTTTGCTATCGCCTCAAAAATCAGCAATGCACAAAAAACGGTTTTTTCTTGCCAACGAATCGCATTGGTTATTGCTGGTTATGAAATTCCGCATTGTCACTTACATTTGATTCCAAGTAATTCGATGGCAGATCTCGAATTTGCAAACGCCCGAACGAACGTCGACCGAAAAGAATTAGAACAAGCGGCCAGTTTGATCGTCGCCGAGTTGCGTGCTGCTGGGGTTACTGGGGCGGTCTAGACGACTTGTTGCTTCGCTAGTCACGAGATCATCTTTTGCGGCGGTCAACAACTCGTAAGGAACCAATTTTGATTGACTTAGCCAGGCTTCAACACTGTCTCGCTCAAGAATCACTGGCATGCGGTGGTGAATCGGCGCAAGTTTTTCATTTGCATCAGTAGTGATGATCGTGCAGGTATAAAACAGCGAGTCATCTGGCTGCTTCCATGACGTCCACAGGCCGGCCAGCGTCATCGGCTTGTTATCAGTTCGCGAAATATAGTGTGCTTGCTTTTTAGGTTTTTTTGTTTCACTCGGCAAATTTTGCCATTCATAAAAACCCTGCATCGGCAATACGCATCGATTTTGAGCAAGCAGATTGCGAAAGCTTGGTTTCTCGGCAAGGGTTTCGCTGCGCGCATTGATCATGCTTGCCGCACGCGTCTTGTCTTTTGACCAACTCGGCACGAGACCCCACGACATGACATCTAGAACCAATCTCGTATCACCATTTCGCAATACATAAATCGGTAGTGTCGGCGAGACATTATGGTTCGGTGTCAACTCGCCAACTAAAAGATCGGCGTCGTACACGGCTGCGAAATCTTTGCCGCTCGCTATCGAATTAAATCTGCCACACATTTTTGATTCGCTAGTGAATCAAACCATTGGGTGTCGCAAAGATCCACACGAGCAGCGGCGTAATAACCAGCCCTGGCAGCATCGAGCCGAGGCGAATCTTCTTGATTTCGAGCAGATTCAAGCCAATTGCCAGCACGGCCAGACCCCCGGCCGAAAAAAGTTCGAGACGCATTCGATCATCAAGTAACGAGTCAAGGCTCGTCCCAAACAAAGTCAGTGAACCTTGCACGACAAAAACACTTGCGGCACTGAATATCGCTCCGACACCGTAGACGGCTGAAAAAATAATCATCATGAATCCATCCAGGGTGCCTTTGACGATGTACAACTGCGGAGTTTTGCCGCTTGCGTCTTCGATCGCTCCCAAAATTGTCAGTGGTCCGACGCAGAATAGAAGTGTCGCCGTCACGAAGCCAGTCACGAACTTGCTTTCGTTGCCAGATTTCGAGAACTTACGTCGCAGAATCTCGCCGAGACTTTCGAGTCGATCTTCGATTCGCAACATCTCTCCGACAATTGCACCGAGCACCATGCCAACAAGCGGAAACACCATGTTGTCCGTCTTGATCACGTCACGCAATCCGATTGCAATTGTTACTAGTCCGATTACTTGCACGATTATCGTTCGGACTCGGTCGGGAATGCGATTTCCGATTATCAGTCCGAGTCCGCCACCTACCAATACCGTTGCGGTGTTTATCAAAGTCCCGAGTCCACGCATAAAAATTAATTGACCGGCGTCGGTGGATTCTGGTTAGAGGCGATCGCCACGGCATTATTTGCCGCCAGAGTCGCCATGGCTGCTCGAGTCTCTGCAGTTGCCGATCCAAGATGCGGAATTAAAACGACATTTTCGTGGTTCAGCAAACCTGAATTAACTTTTGGTTCAAACTCGAATACATCGAGTCCTGCGCCGGCGATTTCGCCTGCGTCAAGAGCATCCACAAGATCTTGCTCATTGATAATTGGACCACGAGCGGTGTTGATTAGAAAAGCTGTTTTTTTCATCAAACCAAATTGTTCAGCACCAATTAAATGGTGAGTCGAATCATTCGATGGACAATGCACCGAAACAACATCGCTAGTTGCCAATAACTCTTCAAGCGACATTTGCCTGGCGCCAAGTTCGGTAGCGATCTTGTCGTCAATTTTAGATCTTGAATAATATGCGACCTTCATACCAAAGGCTTTTGCTCGTCGCGCGGTTGCTACACCGATCGCTCCCATTCCGATAACGCCAAGTTGACGATTTTGTATTCCAGAGCCAAGCATGTAGTGCATCCCCCACTGCCACGGGTTGTTGCTTCGAATCACGCGCTCGCCTTCGCCGAGTCTGCGCGTCACCATCAAAATTAAAGCAAAAGCAATATCGGCGGTGGCATCTGTCAGCACACCCGGCGTGTTGGTGACTCGGACATTGCGTGCTGAACAGGCTGCGACATCAATGTTGTTGTAACCAACCGCAACGTTGCACACTGCCCGAAGTTGCGAACCCGCAGCATCAAGTAATTCGTCGTCCACTTTTTCGGTGAGCAAAGTGATCAAAATTTCGGCACCCTTGACGGCGACGAGCAATTCGTTGCGAGTCATCGGTTGATCTTTGTCCCACGCAATTGGCGCAAGACCGGCTGAATGCAAAGTTTCTAAACCTGCCGTTGGAATCTTGCCAGTTACAACTACTTTCAAACTCATTTTGAATTGACCCAGTCGGCCAACCGCGCAAGGCCCTTGTCGATTTGCGGATTATTTATGCCGCTATAGGCAAGTCGGATGTAGTTTCCTTTTTCGTCATTTGCGGCGCGGCCGAAATGTTTTCTCGTGCAAAATGACATACCTGAGTTATGCAACGCATCTGAGGCAAACTTTGCGACATCGTCATGGCCGGTTCGACTCATCGTCTCGGACACTTCTGGAAAGACATAGAACGCACTATTCGGTGTGTGCACACGCATCCCCGAAACAGTTTGAATGCCTGCAATAGTTGCGTCCCGACGA
>BJGF01000054.1 GCA_014190295.1 Actinomycetes bacterium
ATCTAACACCATGCAAGTCGTCGTAACAAAACATCACGGACTCGGAAACGATTTTCTAGTTCTAGAGACCGCACAGTTTTTGGCAGATACTTCTTTTGATCCGACAAAAATAAATTGGCCAAGCATTGCGCGACGGTGGTGTGATCGCCAAGACGGCATTGGTGCTGACGGTCTGCTGTTGCTTTCGCGTCACGGGGCTTTCAAACTTAGTATGCAGTTGTACAACCAAGATGGGTCACGCGCCGAGATGAGCGGTAACGGCATCAGGTGTTTGGCGCAAGCGGCATTTAATCTTGATGGTTTTGACGAACCAGTCACCTATATGGTCTCGACCGATGCTGGCGAGCGTGCCGTTGATGTGCAATTCACTTCGATAGACGAAGTCAATGTGAGTGTCGACATGGGGCCGATCGTGAATATTAGTGAACCAGACAATTGGGCGACGATCGGATCTGATCCCAATCGACCAGTAATGCATTTGTCGGTCGGCAATCCACATTCAGTTGTTGGTGTCGAAGATGTTGCACTTGTCAATTTATTGGAGATCGGACTCAAAGTGCCGCAAGTGAATCTCGAAATTGTCGAGGCTGGTCCAGAAAATAATGCGATCACAATGCGTGTTCACGAACGAGGCGCCGGCATTACTCAAGCATGTGGCACCGGCGCGGCTGCGAGTGCTTGGGCGGCAAGCAAATGGGGATTAGTGCCTGGCTCGGTTCGCGAAATTATTGTCCATCAACCCGGCGGAGACTCAATAGCGCGTCTTGATCATCCAAAAATTGGCCATGTCACACTCATTGGACCAGCACACTTTTCTTCGCGACACAATTTAGAGATCGCACTGTGAACACTCCTTATCAGGAGGCACTCGGTTCGACCCTCATCTCTCGCGGTATTCGCGAGCGAATTATTTTGGTTGCAGTGACGATGTCTGATCGCGACGATGATCAGACGCAAGAATCACTCGACGAACTTGCGCAGTTGATAGATACTGCTGGCGCGGACGAAGTCGCTCGCATTACCCAACGGCGTGACTCTCCAGACAGCGCCTATTACATCGGCAAAGGAAAAGCAGAAGAATTAAAAGAGCTTTGTTTGGCCCTCGATTCAGACACCGTTGTCTTTGACAACGAACTCTCACCGGGGCAACAATACAATCTCGAAAAACTTCTCGGTCGCACGGCACTCGATCGAACCGCGGTGATCCTCGACATATTCGCGCAAAATGCACACACTCTTGAGGGCAAAGCGCAAGTCGAGTTGGCACTCTTGCGTTATCGATTGCCGAGAATTCGACGAGGTGCCAAAGCTGGTTTGTCGCAGCAGGCAGGCGGAATCGGCGCTCGCGGACCTGGTGAAACCAAACTTGAAGTTGATCGTCGACGAATTTCAGAACGTATCAGCCGACTCGATCGCGAACTTGATGGTTTGCAAAAAACTCGACAAGAGCAACGCAAGAGTCGTGGACGAAGTGGCCTGGGTTCAGTCGCGATCGTTGGTTACACAAACGCCGGCAAGTCTTCAGTATTGAATCGACTCACTAGTGCCGGTGTTTTGGTAGAAAATCGTTTGTTTGCAACTCTTGATCCAACGACCCGGCGTCTCGCGTTGCCAGGTGGTGAGCCAGTATTGCTTTCCGACACCGTAGGTTTCGTTCGCCGATTGCCACACGGGTTGATTGAAGCGTTCAAGAGCACGCTCGAAGTTGCTTCGGCCAGTGATTTGTTGGTGCATGTTGTTGACGCGTCAGCATTTGATCCAAACGGTCAAATAATTGCTGTTCGCGAAGTGCTCGCCGAAATCGGAGCTGATGCCGTTCCTGAGTTGCTGGTCATAAATAAAAGCGACCTCGACCCAGACTCGGCAAAACGTCTTGTGCACGAGCACCGTGGTGCTGTCGCGTTTTCTGCAGTCACTGGTGATGGACTCAACGATTTACTTTTGGCAATTGGTGATCGCATGCGTGCCCTAACAACGGTGATTGAATTGTTAATACCGTATGATCGTGGCGACATCGTGGCCACGGTGCACCGAGAGGGCGAAGTTGTGTCTACATCTAATGAAGAAACCGCAATGCGAATTCGTGCCCGTCTCGCAGATGCAAGTGTTGGTCGCTTGAGTGAATTTGTGGTTGCGCAATGACCCAAGGTTTTGTTCCACCACCGTATCCCTATGACCGCTTGGACAAGTTCAAGCCACTTGCCGAAAAACATGAAGGCGGATTAGTTGATCTTTCAATTGGCACACCCTGCGATGCTCCATCCCCGGCGGTTGTGGCTGCATTGTCATCTTCAAATAGCGAACGTGGTTACCCGACAAGTATCGGTTCGGATGCACTGCGCAATGCTGCCCAAGCGTGGATGCAACGAAAGTTCGATATTTCTGTACCAACTTCACAGATAGCCGCATGTATCGGTAGCAAAGAATTCGTCGCAACAACACCACAGTATTTAAAGTTGCGCTCACCAGATCGTGACACAGTTTTGTTTCCTGCGGTTTCTTATCCGACTTATGAGATGGGTGCAATTTTGGCTGGTTGTCGACCAGTTGCCGTGCCAATGACGTCGACTGGTGGTCTCGATACATCAAAAATTTCACCCAGTGATGTCGCGCGTGCGTTGATGATCTGGTCAAACTCGCCGAATAATCCAACAGGCGATCTAGACGATTTAAAGGCTCTTGCGACTTGGGGTCGAAAGAACTCTGTGCCTGTATTTAGCGATGAGTGTTACGTCGAGTTCACATGGGCCCGTACTCCAGAATCAATTTTGCAGCATGGCCTTGATGGTGTTGTGGCGCTGCATTCACTTTCGAAGCGTTCTAATTTGGCCGGCTTGCGTGTTGGTTTTTATGCAGGCGACAAAGAGATTGTCAACTACTTAAAAGAAGTCCGCAAACACGTCGGCATGCTCGTTCCGGGGCCCGCACAAGCAGCCGCAGTTGTTGCACTAGGCGATGATAAACATGTTGCTATTCAGCGCGATGTCTATAGACGTCGCCTTGAGTTGCTAGCCAACGATCTGCAAAAGTGGTCGGGTTTCAACATCGAGTTACCGAGTGGTGGTTTTTATCTTTGGTTTGATGCGAAAGATGGATGGGATTTCGCCGAACAACTTGCAAACGATGGTGGCGCTCTGGTCAGCCCCGGTGACTTTTATGGGGCAGGCGGCGCAAATAATGTTCGCGTTGCAGTAGTTCAGCCTGACCACAAAATTGCATTGGTCGCCTCGCGCTTGCTGCACAGGTAGAATTAAATATGTCTAAAAATAAAAAACTTACATTCGTAATTGTTGCCGCGACGATAGTTTTATCAAGTTGCGGTTTAGATATTGGCGGCGATACATACAACGTTCCTGCCACCACCGATCATGGTGTCACCGTGCAAGCCACTGGCGCTGTCAAAGTTGTGCCTGACGGCGTGCAGTTCAATTTTTCGGTGTTTGCCGTTGAGTCAACTAGCGCACAGGCACTTGCCCGAACAAGTGCTTCGGCAGCCAAGGCCCGTGAGGCGCTTGACAATTCAAACATTGATAAAAAAGACATTGCAACTCAAAATGTCAGCGTCTATCCCGAGTACACGTATGCGACAGATGGCAAGCAAACGCTTACTGGTTTTCGCGCGACACAATCTTTTGCCACAACTTTGCGCGACACAGAAAAAGCTGGTGCCGTGGTTGATGCAGTTGTGATGGCGGTCTCGACAGATTTGACGATCGACTCTTTAAACCCAATTTTGCTCGACACTAAAGAAGCAACAGCACAGGCACGCAAAATTGCAATTAAGTCTGCGCGCGATAAAGCCGAAGACTACTCAGATTTGCTTGATGTCAAATTAGGCGAGGTCGTGTTTTTGCACGAAGTCTCGGCACCGAGTTTTCTTCCACAAACATGGATGCGTGAAGCGACGACATCTGATGAAGCAACAAAAACCGTTGTTGATCTCGGCACGCAAGAAGTCTCGGTCACTGTTGAAGTGCGTTGGACAATAAAAAACTAACTCACCGGATGCTTGAATAATTCAAGTCGCATTACGGTGTGCAGTAATCCTAAAAATAAGGTAGGGCGAATCTTCGTCCAGCCCTTTGTTACATACCAATCCTCGGCGAATTCGGTATACAGATACAAGGTCGGATAATTCAACTCGGTTGCACGGTCAACGACTCGTTGAACCAAAGCAGATCCGATTCCAAACTTTCGCGATCCGGGTTCGACAAAAACCGCTGCAAGCCACGGCCCGGGTTCGTTCGCATCGGGCAGTTCGTCATCATCAATAAGCGTTGCCACACCGAGCAACTCGTTGTCTTGCGAAATCGCTGCATAGACCTCGACCAGGCGATTAGTGGGTTGAGTTGCAGCAAATGAGTACATATCCAAATATGTCTGCACGGTGTCACTCGGAAACTCATGCTGCCACGCCGCATAAGACCATTGGGCCGCAGTCTGCCAATGCTCAGGAAATTCTGCAAGTGATTCAACTTTGAACTTGGCCACTTCAGTATTCTAAGGTTTTGTAAGTGAGTAACGTTTCGGTGCACCAGGGGATTAGCGCCGAGTATCTATCAACCGCTCTTGCAAACATCTCCAGTAATGCAAATTTAAAAATCAAATCAGTGGCACCGATCGGCACCGGCCAGATGGCAGAGAGTTATCGGGTTATTTTTGAAAGCATTGCAAATAAAAGTTTTCCTGAGAGCGTTGTAGTTAAAGTTCCGTCTCAAAACGAAAACAGTCGGGGTGCATCAAGGGCGACTCGTTGCTATGAACTAGAGACCAGTTTTTATTCGACTCTGCGAAGTCATGTCAAGGTGAATACGCCAAAGTGTTTGCATGTGTGGTTCGACGCCCCAACAGATGATTTCGTCTTAATACTCGAAGATATTTCAAACGCATCGCAAGGTGATCAAATACAGGGTGCGTCTATTGACCAAGCCAACGCCGCTATTGACGAACTTGTGAATCTGCACGCACCACTTTGGAACTCACCGAAACTCGATTCTTTTGGTTGGTTGCCGCGACAGAGTGGTCAAACCGAAGCTGGTGTCGGCGATTTGCTACGGGCAGTCTTTCCGAGTTTTGCAGATCGCTTTGAACAAACTGTTAATAGTGAAGTAATCAGACTCGGCGAGCGACTCGTTGCAAATATCGAAAGTTACAACTCTGCGTTTCCAAAAAATACAACGATCGTTCACCGTGATTTTCGCCTCGACAATTTACTTTTCATAAAAGACAGAGATGGTTTTGAAGTCAAGGTCGTGGATTGGCAGACAGTGGGTGCGCTACCTGGTGCCGCCGATCTCGGGTATTTCATCGGCGCAAGTTTCAATTTTGAAGATCGTCGCAAAAACGAACTGACATTAGTCAAGCGTTATCATCAGGGCTTGAAAGCCAATAAAATCGAAATTCAGTTCGATGATTTGTGGAGCCAATATCGTCTGCTTGGCACATCTGGATACATTATGGCTATTGTCGCATCTGTGCTTGTAAAACAAACCGATCGTGGCGATGCGATGTTCGCGGCGATGGCCAATAGACACGGGCAACAGATGTTGGATCTTGAATCCGAATCGCTATTTCGTTAAAGAAAGATACGCAGATACATGGCTAAGTTCACCGCACTCGACGAACGATTCGCTCATCAAATACCAGAGCCGTTTCCGAATGTTGTGCATTATCACCAAGACTGGCGTGAAAGTTTGTTTTTTATCATGCACCAGCGCGACAAACCCGGGGATGTTTTGATTTTGACGCTCGCACACTTTGCGGCTCGCCAAGAAATGGATTCTCTGCAATTGGGTCGTGTCGGAGATTCGTCGATCATGGCTCGCCATGTACGCAAAGTAGACGGAGACCAAGACGATTTTCGCGTCGGGCCAATCACGATCGATATAGCCGAACCACTAAAACGCATACACCTAACAGCCTCACCATCTGCGGTCACGCCGGTCAGTTTCGACATCACATTCACTGCGCGCACCGCTCCGTATCAACTTCGTCGCGGCACGATGAAAGCCAAGCATGAAATTATTTGGGACCAGTCGCATATGTTTCAGAGCGGAATCTATAACGGTTCGTATACGCATAACGGAGAAACACATCGAATAGATAACTGGTGGGGACAACGCGATCACTCGTGGGGTGTTCGCTCACACGCTCGTTGCCCATTATGGATGTGGATGCCAATTCAACTTGAAGAGGGCATGCTCAGCGTCTGGCATTGGGAGTATCCAAATGGTGCACGTGTCTACACCGACGGTTGTTTCGCCCCGGCTGATGGCAGCGAGCCGATACCGGTCATAGATTTTCAACATGATCTGCAATGGCAAAATGCATCGGGCCAGGTCGTGTCATATGAGAAGTTTGGCGATGATGTAAAAGGTCTTGCCGGAACCATTGCTTTTACTTTGCAGGGAGGTCGCAAAATTTTGGTCGAAGCAACTGGTCGCTGGGCGCAGCGCTATAGCGCTATCACTAATCGCACCGACAATGTTCTCGGTGGCGGATTAAGCGAGATGCAGGTGCGCACATCTGACGGCGCAACTGGCACAGCGATCTTTGAGATCACGGGGCAATACCACCACAAATATTTTCCGATTGCACGCGGATCTGGCTTCCCGCCCGACGGTGCGTAAATGACGGCGCCTAAACCAGCAACTTCAACCACGAAATCCAAGAATACGAATTCACTTGATCGCGAGTTTGATCCACAAGATTTAGAACGAGTTCGACGCGGATTTATCGCGGCCCGTACCGAATCTCAAATTGACGACGAGCGCGGGCGAAAAGTTGTCGACACTGGTGCTTATGATTTTTTGCGCGACGACAGAGAGCAACCCGACACCGTGAATCCACATTTGTGGCGACATGCAACGCTCAACGCTCATCACGGATTGTTCGAAGTCGCACCAAATATTTGGCAAGTTCGGGGTTATGACATCTCGAACATAACTTTCATCAAAGGCGCTACTGGCTGGGTGGTAATCGATCCACTCACGGCTGATAGCACGGCAAAAGCGTCTCTTGACTTGTTGACCAAACATGTTGAGAATCGTCGCGTTACGGCTGTGATCTATACCCATTCGCATGCCGACCACTTTGGTGGTGTGCTTGGTGTAACCACGAATGCCGATGTTGAATCTGGCAAGTGTCAGATAATTGCGCCCGTTGGTTTCTTGCACGAGGTGATCGCCGAAAATGTAATTGCAGGTCCTGCGATGAGCAGGCGAGCGACATATCAATTCGGTCGATTGTTGCCGCCAAGTCCGCGAGGCCATGTTGACTGCGGACTAGGCAATTCGGTACCGACGGCCGCGCCGTCACTTTTGGCGCCGACCCACGATATTACGTACACGGGCGAAGAACTCGTCATCGATGGTGTGCGAATTGTGTTTCAGCTCACGCCAGAAACAGAAGCCCCGGCCGAGATGAATTTTTTCTTTCCCGATTTTGGTTGGTTATGTATGGCCGAAAATTGTTCGCACACAATGCACAACTTGGTGCCAATTCGTGGCGCACTGGTTCGTAACGCTTTGAACTGGTCGAAATACATCAATGAAAGCATCGAACTTTTCGCCGACAAGACTGACGTTTTGTTCACGTCACATAACTGGCCTCGCTGGGGCAAACAAGATGTGCGAGAGTTTTTAATTTTGCAGCGAGATCTTTATCGTTGGATACACGATCAGACGATGCGTTTTGCGAATCACGGCATGACTTCGCTAGAAATCGCAGACCTACTCGTGTTGCCCGATGAGTTCTTGGCCCAAGAACACACACGTGGGTTTTATGGTGATCTCGTGCACAACGTCAAGGCCGTCTATCAGCGATATCTCAGTTGGTATGACGGCAACCCGGCGAACTTAAACAAACTGACACCTTCTCAGGTTGGCGCAAGGTATGTCGAACTTGCAGGTGGGGTTGACGCGTTGCTTACTGTTGCGCAAAAGTATTTCGATGCTGGTGACTATCGCTGGGTCGCAGAGCTTGTCAATCATGTTGTGTTCGCCGAGCCAACTAATGAGCGTGCACGCAATTTGCAAGCCGATGCACTTGAGCAACTTGGCTATCAGGCCGAGTCATCAACATTTCGCAACTCGTATTTGATGGGCGCACAAGAACTTCGTGATGGCCCACCACAAAGCGCTGACGCTCGCGTTCGAGCCAGAAGTTTGATCAAAGCGATGTCGATTGATCAGGTATTCGACACACTCGGCGTGCGAACAATTTCTGAAAATATTGGCGGATTATCGCTATGCGTGAACTGGCTATTCACTGATATGGCAGGCACACCTGATGAGAAGTGGATACTCGGACTCTCGAACCGAACGATCTATGCAACACAAGGACGACACGATGCGAATTCAGTTGCGACCGTACAAATATCGCGTGATTTATTTTTAGAAGTTATCGCTCAGACCACAACATTTGTCGATGAATTGCAAAAAGGCTCAATCAAAATCGAAGGTGACGCTGGCGCATTGCTAACTATTTTTGGCAACCTCGATAAATTTTTTACTGGTTTTGCAATCGTCGAGCCGTAATTCTCGGTCTCGCATATCGAAACTCGGTTACGGACGAATTTCATAGAACGCGTTGACGGCATGTTCAATGTCAAGTTTGGCAAAGCGTGAAAAGCCCGCAGATTTTGCCATCTGCTCGGCGGTGTTGGCCGAGAGCCCGAGAGTTCCGAGGCCTGCGCCACCTGGTTGCGACATCGAAGACGACATACAAGACATCACGCTTACCCCGTAGAGCAGTGCCGCCATTGGGTTTTTCGTCGCATTCATCGTAAATGAATCGTGGGCCTTGATATCAACGAGCAACCAGGTGCCGTTGTCGGATAATGCACCTCGAATTGAAGTCATCATCTGTTGCGGGTGGGTCATGTCGTGAATGCAGTCGAAAGTTGTGATCAAGTCAACGCTGTTGTTCGTTGGCATTGGATGATCGCTTGGATCGACAAAAGTTGCGTTCGTCAGTTTTGATGCCTTAAGTTTTTCGGCAGCGCGAGCAAGCGCATATTTGCTGATGTCGTAACCAGTGAACTCACTTTTAGGAAACTCTCTACCCATGAGCAGCACCGCGCCGCCAGCACCACAACCAATATCGGCAACTTTTGCACCTTTGCTCAAGACCTGAGTGATGCCTTCTAACTTCGGTAAAACCGCCGAGATCAAATTGGCATTTGACCATGGTTCAAAATTGCGTTCAATCGAGACTGCGCCTTGTAAACCTTTGCTGTCGTAGTTACGCCCGATTCCTGTGCGAAAACTTTCAGGTAGGTGATTTAGCGAATCCATAGTTTGTGGAAGACCGTGAAACATTCCCATACCGAACGCTGGATGATTATCTGATGCGAGCACTGCCACCTGCTCTGGAGATAAAAAGAATGTGTCATCATCAATCATCGGTGAGTCAGATGGTTTGTTGATTGTCGAGATAATTTTCGCCGCCGCTTGGTTATAAGACCATTCGCGTATCCATCTCTCGTTTAATTGTGTTGCGTGCGCAAGTTGTGCTGTTGTGATTGGTACACCTGCGCCAGCCATCGCTCGGTATATGCCGAGGTGATCACCCAGATGCACCATCGCCGACGTAACCGCACCCTCAAGTTTGGTGAACAATAAAAACTGAAAAAGTTTTAACTTGTCAGGATCTATCTGCGCCATTAGCGCAGGCTAGAACAAAACCCTCTGAGTTACAAACGACGTAAGACGGTAACTAGTTTGCCGTAGATCGTGACTTCGCCATTATCGAAGATCATCGGCTTCATTGACTTATTGGATGGAGTAAGTGTGATGCGATTGCCACTTCGAGTAAATGTTTTGATCGTGGCTTCGTCACCAGGAATGCCGGCGATAACAATGTCACCGTTGTTGGCGGTTGCTTGCGAGTTGCAAACAACAAAGTCGCCGTTCAAGATGCCGGCTTCAATCATTGATTCTCCACGCACGCGCAACATAAACAATTCGCCGTCACCTGTGAAATCCATTGGCAGTGGTACAAGTTCTTCGACGTTTTCTTGCGCTAAAACATTCACACCAGCGGCAACATCACCTACAAGCGGAACATGTTTTGTTGGTCGATGCTCCATCGCCACGCCACTTGATGCTTCGTAGCGCACTTCAATCGCACGAGGTTTTGTCGGGTCGCGGCGCAAGTAGCCAAGTTTTTGCAACGTGGCTAGATGGTTGTGCACGGTGGCTGACGAACTTAGGCCAACTGCTTCGCCGATTTCACGAACAGATGGGGGATATCCGCGTTCACGCATATTGACCACAATGAAGTCAAGAATGCCTCGTTGGCGGTCGGTCAGGGTATTGGATTTGGCCAGAGATTTGGCGGCCGATATTGGGGTGGGTTGGGTGTTTGGGGTCATATCTCAAGCGTACGCCCGTTCGCCCCTAAAGTCAAACACCTGTTCGGAGAACAAATGTTCGCTAAAGACGTTGTTCTACGAACACCCGTTCGCTATGGTAGAGGTACACCTAATTACATACCCGATCAAGGAGCAACCAATGGCAATTGCAATCAATAATCATCCTTCCATGTTTGTAGCCAATCGCAATATGGCGCCTATTTATCGTCGTCGCCGAGCGGTGGTTTCTTTGGCTTTGGCAGCGCTGGCAGTCACGGTTAGTTTCGCGATGCTCGACACTTCGGCAGCCGCCGACGCGCCGTCAGTCGGCGACTCAGTCACCCCGCGAGTCGTTGTTGCTCAGTCTGGCGACACATTGTGGGCGATTGCAAAACGTCTCACACCAAATGGCAACATCACCGAGCTAGTTGACCAACTCGTATTAATGAACGGTGACACGATCACACCGGGTCAACAGATTCGCATCCCTTAATCTTTTTGTGTGTGAGTAATGTTGCGTGAGTAATGTTGTGTGGGTGAAATGCGTTAGTTGCAATTGTGAAGACACCAAAGTCATAGATTCGCGTGTCTCAGAAGAAGGCAGTTCGATTCGTCGGCGACGTTCTTGTCTGAAGTGTGGCTACCGCTTTACGACTTATGAGCGCCTTGAAGAAGTGCCCCTATTCGTGGTCAAACGCACGGGCACTAAAGAATTATTTGATCGGGCAAAAATAATTAGTGGGTTGCAATCGGCCGCCAAGGGGCGACCTGTCGAAGATTCGGTATTAATCGAAATAGCAGAGCGAGTCGAAGACGATATGCGATTGACTGGCGATGAAGTAACAAGCAATCAAGTTGGCCACGCAGTGCTCGAACGGTTGCGCAGCATTGACGAAGTCACTTATATGCGTTTCGCAAGCGTCTACAAAAACTTTGACGCTGCCGCCGACTTTCGTCGAGAACTTGCGCTTCTCGAAAAAGAATCTCGCAAATAGTTCGCTAGTTTTTTCGCACGTAGCGAATAAATAAATAGCCGTTGTCTTCAAGAATGTGAGCCACTTCGTAGTCGCGGTGCAACGCAGGTGCCCCATTTGAAAGCCTTGGGCTATCGGCGCCAGTAACCATTGGGCTGATGGTCAAGTTGATTTCGTCCACCAAATTGGCGGCAAACATCGAAGCATTTAGCAGCGGGCCACCTTCAAGTTGAACGAAGTTTCCCGGCAACTGAGCCATTGCGGCTTGCAAATCAACGCTGCCTTTGCCGGCACGAATAATGTCTACATCGGCGTGTGGGGCCGCCGAATCTTCTGGCATTATCAAAAATCCTGAACCACCCGTAAATAAAGGAGATTCAAAATCGAGGTTTCCCGTGCGGGTAACGACTCCTACGCGTAGCCCTTGTTTGCTTGGCGGCGAATACATCTGTTCACGAATGGTGCCTGCGCCAACGACAATCGTGTCGGCTGCACCACGCAAAGCAATAATCACGTCTCTGTCAGCAGGGTTTGAAAGCAAAGTTGAGCGTCCTTCGACCACTGTTGATCCGTCGATGCTCATGACCATACATAGACCGATTAATGGGCGACCAGATGAGTGCCTTTGGCGCGTCACGCCATATGTCTGACTCAGAATCACCGACTCGTTTAATCGGGGTAGCAATTGGCGCACGCGCCTCAGCCTATGGGATGTGATATTGAAATTCTCAACGGTGACCTCGGGTATGGCAATGTTTAGATATGTCGGGTTCTGGCGAACGAATCGCATTTCGAACTTGTCCGCTCTGTGAGGCGGGTTGCGGATTAGCAATAACTGTTCGCGATAACGAGGTGACTCATATTCGCGGCGACATGCAAGATGTTTTTTCGAAAGGATACATCTGTCCGAAAGGCAGCACACTTAAACAACTGCATAATGATCCAGATCGTCTGCATCTACCGCTGATCAAACGCAATGGCGTGCATGTCGAAGCAACATGGGCGCAAGCATGGGCTGCGATCGACGCCGGAATCTCCGGAGTGATTGCCAAACACGGGCGTGAATCAATCGCTACATATTTAGGAAACCCCGGTGCGCATGGTTTGTCTTCACTGACTTTCAATCGCGTGTTGTTGCAGTCAATAGGTTCGCGCCAGCGTTATAGCGCATCAACGGTTGATCAACTTCCAAAACAAGTTTCATCTGGGTTGATGTTCGGCTCGGCGAGCACAGTGCCC
>BJGF01000055.1 GCA_014190295.1 Actinomycetes bacterium
AGTATTGACGGATGCCGAATACCTTGATTTATTCGAAAATTTTGATCCGGCGAAGTGGCGTGAGGCGACGCCAGAAGAGTTGGCCGAACATCGCGAAAAAGCAAAAGACGCCGTAATCGTCAAGATTGAAGAGATCGACGAACGCAAAACAGTCGAGATTGAAAAACCCGAAAAAAACTAGTTAGCGAAACGGCTTGTCGCCGAGAATCGTCGCACGGTGCATCACGCGACGATGAGGCAAATAGTCGGCATTTGCAAAATGTTGCGTCAACCGATTATCCCAAAACGCCAAGTCATACTGCTTCCACTTCCAACGCACCACGAACTCGGGCCGCGCCACGAACGAAGTCAAAAAATTTAAAACCTCATCGCTCTTGTCTGGTGCGAGTTCAATTATCCGCGTCGTGAAATTTGCATTCACATAAATACCACGCTTGCCGCTGACTGGGTGCGTGCGCACAACCGGATGTCTCATTGGAGGATTTTTCTTGCGTGCCACAGCAAGTTGTTCGAGCGCCTCAGATGATTTGCCATAGTGCGACTCAGGAAACGCCTTGGCAATATCGTGTTCTGCGGTCAAATTTTCGATCAGCAATTTATATTCGTCGTCAAGTGCGTCGTAAGCAGCGATGCAACTCGTCCACATTGTGTCGCCACCACTCGGCGGCAACTCGCGCGCCGAAAGCAAACATCCCATTGGTGGGCACTCGATAAACGGCACGTCGGTGTGCCACGAATCGTTATCCGGCGGGTTATCGACATTCGTGTCGAGAATAATTATTTCTTCGACATCAGATATATGTGGATATATCGGGTGCACGTGCAGAGCCCCGAAGTTCGCCGCAAGGTCGCGATGTTGACGAGGGGTCAAAGGCTGATCTTTAAAAAATAGAACATGATGGTCAACTAATGCGCTAATGATTTCTTTGCATTGCAAAGGGGTCAACGGCTCGCATAGGTCAATGCCTGAAACAAGTCCGCCGATCGCTGGGGTTAAGCGCTCCACTTGCATAGACCAAAACTAGCCGCACTAGCCTGAGCCTGAGCAAAAAAGGAGCGAGCCATCATGCAAAATTACGAGAAGATTTACATCAATGGAAAATGGGTTTCACCACAAGGCAAAGACAAAGCAATCGAAGTTTTTGACTCGACAAATGAGCAGGTCATGGCATCAATTCCGTCATGCAGCGCAGCCGATGTTGATGCTGCCGCCAAAGCCGCTCGTGCCGCTTTCGTTGGTTGGGCTGCACTCGATGTGCAAGAGCGCGCCAAATATATGAACCGCATCGGCGACGGCATCGCCGCCCGCATGGACGAACTCGCAACTGCAATCTCTCGCGAAACGGGCATGACCAAATTTCTCAGTCAGATGATTCAAGTTGGTTTGCCGATTAATTCGTTCAAGCAGGCTGCGATCGTTGCCGAAAATTTCAAGTATTCACACGAACTTGGCTCGTCGCTTGTCGTGCGCGAGCCGATCGGTGTTGTTGGTTGCATCACCCCATGGAACTATCCGTTGCACCAGATCGTTGCCAAAGTTGCATTCGCGATGGCCGCAGGTTGCACGATCGTTCTCAAGCCAAGCGAAATTGCGCCGATTGACGCGTTTATTCTTGCTGAGATCATCGACGAAGTTGGTTTGCCAGCCGGCGTGTTTAACCTCGTCACAGGCACCGGGCCGATTGTTGGCGAAGCAATTGCCGCAAACAAAGAAGTCGACATGATTTCGTTCACTGGTTCAACTCGCGCAGGTCGTCGCGTCACGCAAGTTGCCGCCGAGACTGTCAAAAAAGTTCACCTCGAACTTGGCGGCAAGTCGGCGAACATTATTTGCGCCGACCTCGACACAGAAACTTTCGCCAAGGCCGTGAAGTCTGGTGTTGGTGGCGCGTTTTTGAACAGCGGACAAACCTGTCTGGCGATGACTCGCATGCTCGTGCCGAAGTCTCGTCTGGCCGAAGCCGAAACTTTGGCTGTCGAAGCGGCAAGTGCGATGAAAGTTGGCGATCCGTTTGAACAAACTACGGCGCTCGGGCCACTTGCTTCGGCCGCCCAACGCGACCGCGTCAACAATTACATCCAAAAAGGTATCGACGAAGGCGCGAAGCTTCTCGTCGGTGGCGTTGGTGTGCCTGAAGGTTGTACAACTGGCTATTACGTCAAGCCAACCGTATTTTCGAATGTAAAAAATTCGATGACGATCGCCCAAGAAGAAATTTTTGGTCCGGTGTTAAGCATCATCGCCTACGAAGATGAAGACGACGCCGTGCAGATCGCCAACGACACCGTTTATGGTTTGTCCGGTGGCGTGTGGGCTTCGACAAAAGAAAAAGGCATCGCGATCGCGCGACGCATTCGCACTGGTCAGATTGCGGTCAATGGAGGTGCGTTCAACATCAACGCCCCGCTCGGTGGCTACAAGCAGTCTGGTGTCGGCCGCGAATACAGCGAATATGGTTTCGAAGAGTTCCTCGAGATCAAGAGCATGCAACTCTAAATATTGTCAGCCTTATGGCGGGCGATGCAGAGAATTTCGTCGATGAGTTCGGCTGAGATCGGATAACTAACGGCTTCGGGGTTTGGCGCACCTAAAAGTTCAACAAAATCAAGATCAATTTGCGGAGCCACGGGTTCAAATTCGACGCCGTTGATATTCGTGCTAATCAGCAACCCACGATCTATTGAATACGAAACGTCATCTGCAACAAAGCCGAAACTTCCGGCGTCAACTAGTTCACCCACCGATTGCACACGCTGCAAAACAGTTTCAAGCACGTCAACTCGTGCCAACACGACACCCGCCTCTTCGAATCTCTGTGCTTTCGAATGCGCGAGCATCTTGGCATTCAATAACGCAATAACTTTGTCGGCGTTACCCGACATCACATCGACGACCGATTGCACGACCAACGCATAACTTTGCGCGTCTGCTGTGCCCGAACACGGACACTGCGCCAACCCCAACTGCGCAGCCGAACAAACTGGCGCATCAACTGGTGCGCGATAGTTTCTGCCCATGCGCACGGTGCAACGACGCAACGGCACCACAGATTCAATCGCATCCACAAAATCACGAGCCATCGATCGCGACGAAATCGGCCCCAGAAAAATATCGTCTACGCCAGATTTCAGAGACTTGGTTACCATCAGTCGAGGCCAAACTTCGCCGCGCGTCAAACGAACATAGCAATATTTTGCAGTGCGTGTAAACGCATGGTTGTAGCGCGGATGCAAACGTGCGATCAACCGCAACTCGAGAACTTCAGCCGTCAACACGTCGGGCGTCGCAATAAAGTGAACACTCTGCATCAATTTAAGTAGCGACCCAACTTTGCGTCGTGAGTCGCCCGTACCGAAATAACTTCGAACCCGCGCACGAATATTTGTTGCTTTGCCGACATACAGAACCTCACCTTCACCGTCAACAAACAAATACACACCCGGTTCGCGCGGCAGATTATTAGTTAACTTCAACTTGGCAGCCTGCGGATGCGTGCCGATTTTTGACATCGCAGCAAAATCATCCAAATCAAAAACACCGAACCCGGCAGCGCGCTCAATTAAATGATGCAGCAAATCACCCGTCGCAAGAACATCATTTATCGCACGGTGACTCGGCTGATGCGCAAAACCCAAACTCGCCGCGAGAGTCGATAATTTGCAATTCTCAACGTCTCCGCCAACAAGTCTTCGCGCCAACCCGACCGTGTCAAGCACACGATTCGCTAACTTTTCTCGACCATCATGCACGAGCGAAGCATTAATAAAACCGATATCAAATCTGGCGTTGTGCGCAACCAAAACCGAGTCGCCAATAAACTCGAGCAACGAGTCAAGCACTTCTTCAATCGCAGGTGCATTGCAAACCATCGTGTCGGTGATGCCAGTCAGCAAAACAATAAACGCAGGAATCGCGCAACCAGGGTTCACAAGTGTCGTGAACCGCCCAATTTCTTGGCCACCGCGATACTTGACCGCACCAATTTCGGTGATCGAGTTATATTCGCTCGATCCGCCCGTAGTTTCAAGGTCGACCACACAGAACTCAACTTCATTCAGCGGAGGACTTTCTAGAGTTTCACCATCGGTCTCTGCTAAAACAGCCATCGCCACAGGCTAAACCAGTTACTCCACAACACCTTATATATAGCGTTGATCATGTGTCTGATTTTTTGATCCTTAATTTCTAATTAATCGCGACCGATCACCAAGAACCATTAGAAGGCAACGCTGAGAAACGCTGAGGTTGTTGCGTTACAGTCAATGACCGAGAACGACCATGCATCTAGAGATTGACCGCCGCGACATTCGCAAGTATCGACTCGTCGAAACTCATCCCTCACAAGAACTGCCAGACGGGCACGTTTTGCTTCGACTTGAACGAGCGGCCCTGACATCCAACAATGTGACCTATGCATTCAGCGGCGAGATGCTCGACTACTGGGGATTCTTCCCGACCGAAGCGAATTGGGGTCGCTTGCCGGTGATGGGTTTCGGCGTCGTGACTGCATCAACTTGCCCAGACATCGAAGTTGGCGGTCGCTACTTCGGGTTCTTCCCGCTCGGCGACCATCATCTCGTGCAAGCGCAGACATCACGCGATGGTTTCACCGACACTGCCCCGTGGCGCGCGAAGCACGCGATGGCCTACCGAAACTTCACTCACGCACCAGCAAATGCACGAGACGATCAATCCGCGATCTTTCGCGGCCTTTACATGACATCGTTCTTGCTCGAAGATTTCTTGCGCGAGAATAATTTCTTCAATGCACAGCAGGTCATCATCACAAGTGCGTCCAGCAAAACATCAATCGCGCTCGCCAACTGTCTGCAACGTTTCTCCGACTTAAAAGTTGTGGGATTAACCTCGACGCAAAATTTATCGTTCGTCAAAGACGTCGGCGAATACGACGAGATCGTCGACTATCAAAACCTCGATGTGCTAACGACAGATTTGTCAGCAGCCATCGCCGACATGGCGGGAAACCCGCAGATCATCTCTGATGTGCACACACGACTCAAGACAAAAGTGATGTACTCATGCAGTGTCGGTGTCACGCATTGGAGTGCGCCACGAGCAAACATAAATATCCCAGAGCCACGACCCGAATTCTTTTTCGCTCCGTCACAACTCTCGAAGCGCAGCAAAGAGTGGGGACGCGAAGAGTTGAACCGACGAATTGATGAATCACTCGCCGTATTTATCGATAGTTCACAACGTTGGCTGACGGTTCATCACACGCACGGAGCAGTGGCAATCAGCGAACTTTATTCGGCGCTCGTCGCAGGCCAAATTAATCCGCGACTCGGCAACATTGTCTCGTTTGACTAACCCGGCTAGTTAACTAGACGAACTGACTAGCCGAATTAATTCGGCAATGTGTAAGAGTTCTCGAACTCGTCTTGCAACACAGTTGCGATTTTTTCTGTTGTATCAATAACCAACTCGGCTTCTAGAATTCGAGTTCGATACGACCAGCCACTTGGCATCGCAAGCCTTTCACCAAGAGTCGGCAGAGTTTCTTCGCTCATCGTCGGGTCAACGCCAACGCACAGCGCCTGCAAAATATAAGCCTTGCCACCTGGGCTGACTAGTTCATACACGGGCTTGCCCGCATCAAAGAAAAACACCGCACCACGGTTGACATATTTCTCGGTGTAGGGGCTCGGTGTCGCCTTGTCGCCGAGCGCGAGTGTGGCAATGCGCCGAAACATGATTCCACCAAACTCACGAAACACCGGCTCGACTGGCGCAACCTTCAAGCCAAAACCGTCGAGCACCCAATATCGCGGGCCATTGAGTTTCACGAACACTGCGTCGAGTTCTTTGGCGATCGCAGCCGCATCGAGTTTCTCCCACAAATGTTGCGGGCAATCATTCAGCATCTGGGTTCCGTAGACCTCGGCGTGCAAGCCGTCTTCGCGCAAAAAGATCGGCAGCACTTCGCCGTAGCGAACACCACGCATATTGTCGATTAATCGTTCTGTAACTTTGGTTTCGCTCATAAACCCTGCTTTTGCGCGTAGGACTAACAAATGAGATATTAGTGCACCCGATCAAAAGTTAACTCACCCGAGTATTTTTCTAATTCAAACTGCTTTGGCTACTGACCATCTCTTAAGCATTTCATTCACGCTCAAAGCCTGGTGCTGTCGACTTCATTCTGGAGTGACATAGGCGGCTGTGATTCCGCCGTCGATGATCAGCGATTGACCCGTCATCCATGATGATTCATCAGATGCGAGAAATAATGCGCCATTTGCAATCTCAGTTGGTTCGCCAAACCGACCCATCGGAATGTGCACCAAACGACGATTGCGTTTTGCATCATCGCTAAGAAATGCGGCGAGCAACGGCGTCATCACGGGCCCAGGACATAAAGCATTGGCACGAATACCGTTGCGTGCATAGACCACTGCGATCTCTCGAGTCATCGCCAACACAGCACCTTTAGATGCGGTGTATGCAACTTGCGGTGTTGCTGCACCCATGTGCGCCACAAATGATGCAACATTAATTATCGAGCCCTTGCCTTGCTCAAGCATCGTCGGTATCGCATACTTGCAGCCGAGCAATACACCTTTGACATTTATATCCATCGTGCGTTGATACGTGTCGACCGATGTTGACACCGGGTCGCCATCATCACCGATCATTACGCCGGCATTGTTGTAGAGCACATCCACTGATCCGAAATTCTTGAGCGCAAATGCGATCGTTTGTTGCCATGACTCTTCATTGGTTACATCGCACTTCACAAATACAGATTGACCACCAAGGCGATTTATCTCTTCAACGGTTGCACTGCCATCGACCACATCTGCGACAACAACTCGAGACCCTTGCGCGGCAAACATCTGTGCCGCCACGCGACCAAGACCACTCGCAGCACCAGTGATGATTGTTGTTTTGCCTTGCAAACGATTCATGTGATTCTCCTGTTTAATTACGATCGTTCAAAATAGCGAGTGAGTTCCCAGTCGGTGACATGTTGATTAAACGCGGTCCACTCGGCTTTGGCGTGCGACAACACATGACTGTGCACTGCTGGGCCAAAGCACTCAAGAGCGATCGCACTGTTTTGCCAACATTGAATCGCTTCGATCAATGTATTAGGAATGCGCGGAAGATCAGTGGCTTCGTAGCCATTGCCATTGAATGCCGGCTCGAGCGACAGTTTGTGGCGAATGCCGTACATGCCACCTGCGAGCGTGCCGGCAAATGCGAGATAACTATTGGCGTCAGAGCCAGGAACGCGACACTCAACACGAGTGCCAGCACCATGACCGACGACGCGCATGCCGAGCGTGCGATTATCTGATCCCCATGCAATTGCAGTTGGTGCCCACGAACCAGGTTGAAAGCGGCGATAACTATTTACAGTTGGCGCCCACAACAAACTGAAGTCACGAGCAGTTGCCAACAAGCCGGCCATATAACACCGAAAAACTTCTGGCATCTCGTGTGATGATGTGTCGCTTGCAAATGCTGGAGTGCCATCTTGTTGCCACAAACTTGAATGCACATGACACGATGAACCAGTTTCTGAGAAATTCCACTTGGCCATAAAACTCACCGAGCGACCATGTGACGCTGCGATCTCTTTTGCCGCCGACTTGTAGATCAGATTGCGGTCTGCCATCTCGAGTGCATCGGTGTAACGCAAGTTGACTTCGTGCTGACCACGACCTGCTTCGCCTTTTGAACACTCGACCGGTATGCCGCACTCATCAAGATTGCGCCTGATGTCGCCGATCACATATTCATCCATCGTGGTTTGAACTATCTGATAATCCTGCATCCACGGAGAATGAGGGCTCAGCCCGCGATACTCTTTTTCGAACGCCTCGCGATACGACTCATGAAAGAGATAGAACTCAATCTCGCTGCCGATCATCGGAGTAAAACCAGATTGTTGCGCCACAGCAACTTGATCACGCAATATTTGCCGCGGTGATACAGCAACTCGACTGCCTGTGCGTGGGTCGCTCAGATCTGAAAGAATCAGTACGGTATTTTTTTGCCACGGCAGAACCCGAATCGTCTTCCAGTCGGGCATCGCAACCATGTCGCCGTAGCCCTGGTCGTAGCTGGCAAATGCAAACCCCGGCAATGCGTTGTCATCCATATCGGTGGCGATGAGGTAGTTGCAATTCTCTGTGCCGTGATCAGCAACATCTTGCAAAAAGAACCAACCCGTCATGCGTTTACCGACCATGCGACCCTGCATGTCAGGAAAGGCGACGATCACCGTGTCGATCACGCCCGCATTAATCGCAGTTGCAAGTTCGTCACGCGTCATTGAGCGGTGCGCTGCCCCATCGTTTGGGCTCTGCGCGCTTTGCATATACGAAAGTGTAGGCACAGAAGCATGAACGCTTCGCCTTCAAAAGTTAAGTTCGGGGATACCGCGAGCCTTCAGGAAAGTTGCCGTAGAGCGCACGCTCGCCATCGGTCACCGAATCAACGAGCAGGTCACCACCAACAAACGCACCCTTCCATGATCCACCTCGCCCACCGAAAACTTCTTCGCGGTCACCGCGCGATCGCGGTGTATTCACACCAAATTTAAATGCTTGAATATCGTCTTTGACACGGTTCGCAAACTCGAGATCATCGGTCGCAACCGAGGCAACAAGCGAACCATTTGAAACATTCATCGCACTCAAAAACTCTGCCTCGGTGTCAACAACAACGATTGAGTCGAGTGGACCAAATGGTTCTGAATGGTGCAACGACCACACCGAAGACGGCTGCAAGATGCAAGAAGCGGCAACATAAGCCGACGTGTCTTGCGAGTCAATGAACCGACCACGATCAATTGATCCACGCAATAATGGAATTCCACCAGACGCAATCGCTTCATCAAATTGTGCGACGAGTGCCTGCGCTTTCGACTTTTGAATCACGGGCCCAAAATCAAGTTCAGGCAGTTCGTCGCTCGCATTGGCAACAGCGCACGGGTGACCAAACTTCAACGACGCAACAACTGGCAAATACATTTCTAGAAACTCAGGCAACAGTCGACGCTGAACCACATAGCGCGGGTAGGCGGTGCAGCGTTGCTTGCCGTAGGCGAATCCTTTTTTCAGATGACCAGCGAGCATCGACCACTGTGAAAAGTTCCAAACGCCCCAAGCATTAAGCCCCTCTTGCTCGAGCACATGTCGTTTGCGCAAATCTGCAAGACGAGTTGCAACTTTGCGACCGTTTGTTCGACCACCGACAAACACCAACGCACCGACTTCGGGTGTCGAGATGAGTGCATCACTCAACGCCGAGCCGCTACCCGAAACAAGCGTCACGGGCAATCCTGCTCGCGCCATCAAAGCATGCGCCAAAGTAAGTGCGTGAAAACCACCTTGTGTCGGAGTCTTGGCGACTACTGCATTGCCTGCCAACACTTGCACAAGTTCTGAGTGCACGAGCACGCTCAACGGATAATTCCATGACGCAATATTTGAAACAGGTCCGCGTAACGGCTCGCGACCATTTAGTTGGCGATCAATTTGTGAGACATACCACTCAACACCAGAAATGCAACGGTCAATGTCATCGCACGCGATGCGCCAAGGCTTACCGATCTCCCACATCAACAAGCCGGCGATTGTTTCACGATGTTCACGCAACAACTCAAGTGCGCCAACAACTCGAACAGTGCGTTCGTCAAGCGGCACACGACTCCAGTCGCGATGCTGCGCAACCGATGCACTCATCGCCTTGGCTGCATCATCTGCAGTTATTGCTGGGGCGCCAATAATTGTCGTGTCGTCAACTGGGGTCTTGTGAGGCTTTGTCTCACCGATCGCCAGCCACTGCCCACCAATCAAGTTGCGCAACGCATTTGTCTCAAAAGCTTCGGGGGCTGCCGCACGAGCTCGTGCATAGAAATCTGCCCAAGTATTGCCGGGCTTGATGAACAACGTCATATCTCAACGATACGAGCGACTCTGTCTAATTGATGCACAATATATATGTGTCGGGCAGTTCAAAATATCTTGAATACATCGGTGTCTATAACGCCGATGCTTCTATCTGGGGTGAAGTTTCATATTGGTTTGGCGCACGACTCGGCATCAGACATTGTTCGCTTTGTGACGTAACACACGGCAAGTTTCGCAAGCGTGCCGACTGGGTGCAATGCAGCGAGTCTCTCGGTGTTTCGTTTTTAACGTATCACCGCAACGATGCTCCCCAAGATGTGCGCGACGCCGCCAACGGCAACTACCCCATCGTTCTTGGTCGCACTACAACGGGCATTGAAGTTGTGCTTAACAATGCACAAATTGAAGCCTGCAAAGCTTCACCCAAAAGTCTTATCGCTGCGCTGCAATCTGCGCTGAAATCTTAAATATGAACAGCACAGCAAATCCATGAAAAAATTTCTACTTATCGCCGCGGTTCTGTTTGGGTTTCTTCCTGCGTCACTCGCCAAAGCACATGATCCGATCATCCTTACTTCAGACCAGCGCACACCATCTGACGGGCCGTTGCTGCTCGATGGCACAATTTCATTTGCGCTCTACGGTTCGCTCGACTCTGCTGGTGATACTCGTGGCTTTCGGGTCAAATTCAACGCTGGTGATCAGCTCTATCTCTCGATTTTGATTCCTGATCTTGCGCCAGAGAACTTACTTGACGATGCATCACTGCCATTTTTGAATGTAGAAGACCCAAGCGGTGCGAAATTAAATTTTGCGACAACTGAAAAAATTTCGTTTGCCGAGCCGTACACCGGCACAAACTATGTTCGCCTGACAGAATTCACCACCACTGCTTTAAGCGGAACCTACTCGATTACAGTCGCTGGCGATTCGCCAGCACGCTTCACTATTTCGGTTGGAAAAATAGAGATGTTCGGTACCCCTGTTGAAAATATCACTAACCGTGAACTCGGCGTTGCCGGAGTAATGGCGTGGTATGCGGGCGAATCACTCACCGTTGCATCAACTGTGCCAATAGCGCTACCAGAGAACGTGCCGACGAGCGAACCCGACTCTGAAACTTCGTCGGGCGAATCATCTTCGAACAATCAATTAATTTTGATTATCGCTGCGATCGCCGTAATTGTTGTACTGGGCTTCGTTCGAGTCGCAAAAAAGGGTGGTTGAGCCGAAGCCCAACCACCCTTTAAATTTAAATTACTTAGTTTTTAGAGCTTTGCGAGATCCACGGTTGGTGGCACAAGCACTGCATCAATTACGTGAATTACACCGTTGCTGGCTGCAACATCTGCTGCAGTCACGTTGGCGCCATTCACTTTTACACCGTAAGAGGTTTCAAGTTTGACACTTGAGCCTTCTACTGTCGCTACATCTCCGGCCATGATGTCAGCAGACATCACCATTCCTGGCACAACGTGGTATGTCAAAATTGCAACAAGCACATCTTTATTTTCTGGCAACAACAACTTTGCGAGCAAGCCTTCTGGCAATGCTGCAAATGCTGCGTCTGTTGGTGCGAACACCGTGAACGGTCCTGCACCTTGCAATGTCTCAACCAAGCCACCAGCGGTCAAAGCAGCAACGAGTGTGCTGAAACCTTCTGTTGTACTTGCGACGGCAACGATGTCGCCGGCTTCGGTCATTGCGCTTGCTTCTTGCGCCATTGTGTCGGCCACTGTGTCACTACTTGCACTGTCGCTACCGCATGCTGAGAGCATGACGAGTGCGACTGCGATTCCTGCAATTGCTTTCTTCATTTGGGGGTGTCCTTTTATCTAGGGGATTACTGACCCTCAGAATTTAAACCACCCGCGCCACTCTCGTTACCATCTTCACCAAAAATTTACGGTGACATGCGGCTCAGAGCCTGTGCTTATTCGCATCGATTCAACGCACATCGCGTCGCAATAATCGCAATTATTTTTCTTTCTTAAACGCCTTCACCTGCTCTGATGCTTCGGTCAAACCTTTTGCCGCAAGCGCTGCAGCAATGTCGGCTTTTACCGATGCCACAACCTTGTGTGTTCCGTTGCAATTTTTTTGCTCGTCAGTTGAATATCCGCATCCGCATGTTCCCATTTCGGCACCTTTCAAATAAAGAAATTTCGTTCCTGGCAATGATATCTCTCATCAGCAGCAATTAATCTTGCAACTATGCCAAAGGCAAAGCGTGTGGCGCAAACAAAAAACGGTTTCGCCCCAAAAATCTGCGCGAGTTGCGCCAAACCTTTTGAGTGGAGAAAAAAATGGGCTCGCGACTGGCCAAATGTGCGCTTTTGCAGTGACCGCTGCCGAAATACATAAAACCGCCGTCAAGAAAAACTCAGCGTTCGAAGCGGCTCCAGCGGTGCAAACCAAAATTTGTGTCTTCATGCCACGCTTCGACTAATTGCACGGGGTGTTTGAACCTCGCTTCAAACTCTGACTGCAGTCGCTGCTGAATCTCTGGCGACCCAACACGCATCCATTCTTCAAGCGACTCCCAAACGAACACAATCGTCACCCGCCCCGGCCGCGAATCATCGAGCCAAACTTCTTTCGACAAAAACGGTGTTCGGTCGAACCCTGGCAACGTCGCCTCACCGAGTGTCCAGATTTCGTGATCA
>BJGF01000056.1 GCA_014190295.1 Actinomycetes bacterium
GACGAGTGACGACGCCGCATATCTCGTCACTTTCGTCTCTGCAATTAATAGCGATAGTTCGCAATGATGGGGGTTTGAAGCACAAAGTGTCAGCGACGGCCCGATCGCCAGAGTGCAGCTACCTGAGCGAATTAGTAGCGGAACTCACTCATGTTGGGCATCTGCAACCCAGTTGCCGTGAAACCCGTTCGGCACGCGAACAGGTAGCGAAACAACGGCGACTGGCTCGCCACAAAAATCTTGCGCGTCGAGCACAACCAAATCTGAAAGATCAGATTCTGCGTTGTGACGCAAAGCCATCACATAGCCGTCGTCTTCAGATTTTGAGTTCTCACGCTCAATGAAAACTGGCTCGCCGTAGCCAAAATTCGAACCGTCATGACGAACCTGGGTAATGCGACTAGCCAAATTTTGCTTAATCAAATCTGCTTGCGTGAAAACATCTGATATCCCGGCGAAGTAACCGAATTCGTTCTTGAGCCCGAGAAGCGATTCATTCATCCTTGGAAACTCCTGTGGTCGGTCATCAATTCGTTCTTGTTTGGCTTTGCCGGTTTGTGGGTTTAGAACCCAACGATCAAGTGTTGGCAGTCCTTCATTTGGGCCGCGCTGTTCAACATCAAACATTTTGTCGTGACGCGCTGCATCTAAAACAACGGTGCCATCCGGCAAATCATATGCATTCAAAGGATGAAAAATATAACAACTATCAATTTCGACCCACTTAATGTCGCTGGCTCCACCTTCGCGCGGCAAGAGTCCAACTCTTGCTGTGTAGTTGGCATCCCAAATATATGGAAACGAATTGCCCGACATTGCAGACTTGAGATTAAACAAACATGGCAAATCAAAAATCAAAACATATTTCTCGGTCAGCGCGCAGTCGTGCATCATCGGACCACCAGGAAGCGCAATATCAACAGTGCGGCGCACCTTGCCATCCACGCCAACAACGAGGTATTGCACTTGATTACCCCAACCCCACCAGTAAGCCATCACATGCAGTTCACCTGTGTGCGGATCACGTTTTGGGTGCGCAGAAAAAGCCTGCGGCAATGTGTTTGCAAAATTTGAAACGCGAACGGTTTCAAGTTCGTAATTCATTTCAATCGGCGGCGAGCCACCTTCGACGAGCGCCCAAGTTGCGCCTGCGTGGCCGATCACATTTGTATTCGAAGCGAATTGTGCATGATCAGCCGGCCAATCTGACTGCGGCGCAGGTTCACCGAGAGTTTTTGCAACTTTGCGGTCACGCACCCATCGATTGCGATACCACTCGGCTTTGCCGTCATTAATACGAATGCCGTGCACCATGCCCGAACCCAAAAACCAATGATACGAATCGGGGTTGACTTCACCGATCGGGTTTGGCCCATTGCGCAAATAGCGACCCGTCAACTCGTCAGGCAATTTGCCCGTCACGCGCAAATCAAACGCCGTGGTTTCAACATCTACTGGCGCCAAGTTGCCCGACAAAAATGGATTACTCGATTTTCTAGATTCAGAAACAGTGGACATGAGTAAAGTCTAAACCAACTTTTCGTTCGGTGGATCAGCCAAGCGCTGCGCAAGCCATGCGATTGGCAACGAAATAACCATCACAATTGTTGCAACTACCGTTACATACGGCAAAACGTTTGGTCGCGAGAAATTATTGAGAATCCACTGCGGCAAAGTTTGAATGCCGGCACCAGCCGTGAAAGTCGTGACAACCACCTCGTCAAAACTAAGTGCGAACGCCAAAATTGCACCAGCAAAAACGCTTGATCGCACAAGTGGCCAGGTGATCAAACGAAATGTCTGCAAACTATTGGCGCCAAGATCTGCCGATGCTTCGCGCAGATTGGGCGAGATACGCCTCAATCGAGCAACAACATTGTTATGCACGACGACGATGCAAAAAGTCGTATGACCCGCAATAACAGAAATAAACCCGAGATCAAGGCCAAATCTTACGAAAGTATTTCGAAGCGCTACGCCTGTCACGATGCCCGGCAACGCAATGGGTAGAACCGCGAGAAAACTCAGCGAATTCTTGCCGAAGAATTCAAACCGTTGCAACGCAAATGACAACATCGAACCCAAAACTATGGCATTCACCATTGCGATCAACGCCAATCGTGTTGATGAAATCAACGCAGCACGAGCACTCTCTACATCCAAAAATGTCGACCACCAACGAGTTGAAAAACCTCTCGGAGGCCATGTCAGCGAACTCGCAGTATTGAACGAGAGGATAAAAATCAACAACAGGGGCATGTAAAGAAGAAATAGAAGACCATATGTTGTCGCTCTAAGCGAGAATTGAGAACGTTTTGAAATTTGCATTAAAGATTCTTAAATGCTCCGAGTCTGGCCATTACGAAAAGATATGCGACCATGATTGTGATCGGCCACAAAGTGAACGCCGCAGCCAATGGTTGGTTTGGTGCGAGCAAAGTTCTTTCGATGATGTTGCCGATCATCTGTGATTTTCCGCCGACGATTTTTACCGTGATGTAGTCACCAAGTGAAAGCGAAAAAGTAAAAATACTGCCCGCGGCGATTGACGGCACAAGCATTGGCATCATCACAGAAAAAAATGTTCGAATTGACCCGGCACCCAGATCACTTGATGCATCTATCAAAGACTCAGGAAGTCGTTCAAACCCCGAATAGATCGGCAAAAACATATACGGAAACCACAAGTACGCGAGAGTGATGATCACCGACAAGTATCCAAAACCTGGTGACCAACCGATCGTGTTTTTCAGAAATCCACCATCCCCGAACTCTGAACCTGGCTCAAATACGGCACGAAGAGCAAATGCTTTTACCAAATAACCCGCCCACAGCGGCAACAGAATTGCAACGACCAACCCTCGCTTAGCCCAAGGCTTTGCCAGTTTTGAAATATAAAAACCAACTGGTAACGCCAACATAAAACAGATGACCGTTGCAGCGCCAGCAATGCCGATACTGCGAAGCACCAACAACCGATAGGCACTTTCTGAAATGACCTCTTCTATGTTGCCAATTGTTAAATTCGTCGTTGCCTTGCCAGTGAATTCATCTAATCCAAAAAATGCGCTAACTACCAGTAGCGCAAGCGAACCTACATAAACGACTAGCAGCCACAATATTGGTCCACTCAATAACGTTCCGAGCCCGAGGCGCGGATGGGATGCAAAAAAACGGTTGATTGATTGAGTTTTATGCTTTGCGATTTGAGAAGAAGTTGACAACGACATTTATTAGTACCTTAGGTCACAAATTAAAAGTGGGTCGAGAGCACAAGCCCCCGACCCACTTAAAAATTCTCAGTTTGCGTTAAGCGCGAACTTTGTTCCAGGCGTTGACCCACTCTGTGTATGGAACACATTGCACGTCACGACCGTCAAGACATTCGGCTGTTGGTGTGGTCCAATACCAAACATCACTCCAATAGTCGGTTTCACCTGCATGATATGTCGAGCAGTGGTTCTTGTCGGCAGTCAAATCACATGACTTTGCATTTGATGGTGCTTCACCAAACCACTCCGCAACACCAGCGTTGGCTTGTGGCGAGATGATGTGGTTGAGCCACATGTATGCACAGTTTGGATTCTTGGCCTTGCTTGAAATCATCCAAGTGTCTGACCAGCCAGTTGCACCTTCCTTGGCTTTTGTTGCAGCAATCTTCGCGCCGTTTGCAGTCGCAAGATTCACGATTACTTGCCACGAAGTGCCAAGCGTTACCGAACCTGCTTCAAGCGATGCTTGCTGATCTGTATATAGCGACCAGTACTGCGAAACAATTGCTTTTTGGGCCTCGAGCACCTTGATCGATGCATCAAATTGTGTTTGATCCAGCGCGTATGGATTTGTAATCCCAAGATCAGGTTGCGTTGCCATCAAATAAATTGCGGCATCAGCAATGTAGATCGGTGCGTCATACACAGAAATCTTTCCTGCATATGGACTGTCAGCCTCGAACATTGCTTTTATTGAATCTGGTGCTGCGCCTGCTTCTGTGTTGTACACAAGCACGTTTGCGCCACGACCGTGAGGCACGCCATAGGCAACACCATCTTTTGAGTTCCACAATTTATTTTTGAGATCATCAAAAACGTCTGCGTAGTTTGGAATCAGATCGGTATTGACAGGCGCAACATCGCCACCCGCAATCAAACGCAGTGTCGCATCGCCCGATGCAGAGACGGCGTCATATTCGCCACTTTGCATTAACTCGACCATTTCATCCGAAGTGTTGCCAATTTTTACGTTAACTTTGCATCCGGTTTCTTTCTCGAAACCGCTGACCCAGTCAACAGCCGGATCGGTTGTCCCATTTTCGACATACCCAGCCCAAGCCACAAGATTGACTGCGCCTTCGCCAGCGCCGAGTTCAGTCATGCCCGAGTCGGTACTCGCCCCATCACTGCCACCGCATGCAGCAAGCGTCAACGCGCCTGCGAATGCGAGTGCCACATATTTTCTAGTTGATTTCATTTTTCCCCTTTTTGATGTTTCGGTTTATTGCTCTTATCTGTTGCTGTTACTAAGATACTTCAAAAACAGCATCAGGTTTCCATACAAGAGTTGCCAATTGCCCTAAAACTACTCGGGAAAGATGCTCGTTTGCAACAGTTGCAATAACTTTCAAGTTGTCTTTCGTGGTGCAATGCACTCTGCTTTCAGCCCCCAAATACTGAATGGATGAGATAGTTGCGCTAAGACCCGTCTGCGATGAATCGAAAGAAATCTGAACATGCTCGGGTCGCAAAGTGAATGTGCCCGAACGCCCGATAATTTGCTGCGCACGGTCACCTGAAAATAAGTTGGTGATGCCGACAAAACTAGCGACAAATGAAGTTGCAGGATGTTCGTAAATTTCCTGCGGTGTGCCAATTTGTTCTATTTTTCCAGCATTAAAAACCACTACACGATCACTCATCGAGAGTGCCTCGCTTTGGTCGTGCGTGACATAAACAAAAGTAATCCCAACCCGTTGTTGAATTGATTTCAACTCAACTTGCATCTCTTCGCGCAATTTAAGATCAAGCGCACCCAATGGTTCGTCTAATAGCAAAACTTTTGGTTGATTCACGAGTGCGCGCGCCAGAGCCACGCGCTGACGCTGACCACCAGAGAGTTGATTGGGTTTGCGATCCGCAAAACCGATTAGTTGCACGACCTCTAAAATTTTGGTGGCGCGATTTCGGCGTTCATCGCGCGCGACACCTTTGACTTTCAGCCCATACTCAATATTTTCCAAGACTGTCATATGTGGGAACAATGCATAATCTTGAAAAACAGTATTTACATCGCGCTCAAATGCGGGCACACCAGTCACATCTTCGCCATCGAGCAGAATAGAGCCGCTTGTTAAAGCCTCAAAACCAGCGACCATTCGCAACACCGTTGTTTTTCCAGAACCAGATGGGCCGAGCAATGTCAGAAATTCACCGTTAAACACATCTAGATCGACAGAATCAACAGCAACGACTTCGCCGAAAGTTTTTCGAACTTCGCGTAGCGAAATCGCAATCGTGCTACTCGGTTTTGCCTTTGAAGTCATCCCTCAACGATAGATGAATTAGATCGATGAATAAACATCAGATTGATGGCGTAGCGTAAGAAACCATGTGGGGCACCCCGGACATGGTTTCAAAACTTGAACATGTTCTCGTGCGCACGCCAACGACAGTTGGCAGCTTTGTCGAAGACGCTCAATGGCGCGAACCAGATCGCGATGCACTGGTGCCCGAGCATTGCGAATTCGTCGATTTGCTGAGTGAACTTGGCTGCACCGTGCACACTGCACCTGCAATCGACGGATTAGTCGACGCGGTCTACATGCACGACCCGATGATCATGACACCGCACGGGGCGATTTTGTTGCAGATGGGCAAACGCATTCGCCAACCCGAACCCGCACAAATCCGTAAAGATCTTGAAAAACTAAACGTAACTATTCTTGGCGAACTGACTGGCTCGGCAATCGCCGATGGTGGCGACAAAGTTTGGCTCGATGCGAAAACTTTATTGATTGGCCATGGCTATCGCACCAACGGTGAAGGCATTTCGCAAATCAGAAATATGCTCTCACCGTTCGAAGTTGAGGTTCATGCTTTTGATCTTCCACACTTTCAAGGGCCTGATGCTGTGTTGCACTTGATGTCGGTGCTTTCACCAATCAGTCATTCGCGTGCGGTTGTCTACGAACCGCTTGCACCAGTTCGTTTGCTTGAATTTTTGAAGTCTCGAAATATTAGTTGGCTGACTGTCAATGACACAGAGGTACACACTCAAGGTGCAAATATTTTGACTATCGAGCCAAATGTTGTAATTCTCGCCGCCGGCAACCCTGAGATTGAAGGCAAGTTGCGTGAGTCTGGCGTGACAGTTCACGTTTTTAATGGCGCCAATGTTGCTGTCAAAGGTGATGGCGGGCCAACATGTTTGACTGCGCCGCTTTCGCGCGTCAATTAGCGCAGATGTGCGATTTCGTTTAGCGAAGCAATCGACCGTAAACCGTTTTGTGCCGCAATAACTCGATGAATTGATGTGTATTGCGGATAGAAAAACCCTCGCTCTGTTTTTAATCCTAAAATGTGCGCCAAATATTGATTGATCACACCACCATGGCATGTGATGACGATTCGCTGAGATGCATGCTGGCTAATTATTTTCTCGATACTTATGATTACCCGACTGCGAAACTCGTCGAGAGTGTCAGACTCTGAATCCCACTCGCCTGCCACAAGTTTGTGCCAACGATCGTCGTTCGCGGCGCGTAATTCTTCAATCGGAATATATTCATTTGAAAGTCGATCAAATTCGGCGACATCATCAACTATCGAAATCGGCAAACTTATTTTCTTAGACAACGGTTCGGCGGTTTGCATCGCGCGCTTCATCGGGCTTGAATAAATGGCATCAATCGACTCGGTTGCCAAATACTTTGCTAAGCGCGCAGACTGATCGTGCCCCTCAGCAGAAAGCTCAGGGTCTGCGGGGCCTTCAGTAACTTCGCGGCGTATCGGCAAACCGTGCCGAACAAGTATCAATTCCATTTGTTAAATCAATTTAGCAAGATCCAGTTCGTGAAACGCTCGCTCGAAGCGAGAATTCATCGTTTCTACAAGAGCACGTGATCGCGGCTCGTTTAAATCCATGCCCCGACTTGCAACAACCGGATAAACCAGACAGAACAAAGCAGTACCCCGGTATTGCAGCCACAGTCGATCGCGATTGATGTCGGTAACGCCGTTTGCACGCAAACCTTCAAGCCATCGCTCGAACAACTCTTGCTCATATTTGCTGGCATCTTCGGGTGTCAAACTTTGCGTAACAAAATATGCCAAGTCATAAGCACCCGAACCCGTGCCGATCAACTGAAAGTCGTACAACACAAACTCGTTATTTTTGGTGAACATCATGTTGTCGGCGCGAAAGTCGCCGTGAGCGAGCGTCGTTGTACCTTCCATGAATGAAGTCATCAACCCGCCGAGTGCCTCGCCAAATTTTTCGCCGACTTTGAGTATCGACTTTGTGAGGTCAAGTTCGCGTTTGACTTTCTCCCAGCCTTCGGCAAACACAATCGGTAGTACCGCAGGATAAATCGGATCGCTAAACGGAATCGTCGTGCCATCGGCGGCCAACGCATCTGCTCGGCCCCACCACTTGGCGTGAATTTTCGCCAACGCATCAACCGCACGTCGTGCGTCGTCAATCTTGATGCCGACTGTTTGATCGATTATGCGATGACCAGCAAGATCTTCGAGCACCATTGCGAACTGACTTGTCTCTTCGTTGATCTCGCCATAATAAGATTTCGGAGTAATCACTGGACACTCTTTGGCCAATGTTTTAAAGAAACGAACTTCGCGAATATACATTCGCAAAATTGTCGAAGTAAAAACTGCAGCCTCGTCGAGCGCCGGCATTTTCACAATCACACTCGATGGGCAATTGTTGCCGGTTAGTTTTGCGCGATATACCGCACTTGCAACACCAACTCCGACACCAATTATGCCGATATCCGCAGTTTTGATATCAAGTCCAGTTGCCTCAGCCAACCATTGCGCATTTACATCATCAATTGAATCTGGTATTACAACAGCCATCTCATCCCCCGATTTGATATTTGGCCTTAATCTAACCCACTCATCAAGGATCTGTCATATCGCATAAAACCTCATTGGCGACCAATAGCAATCAAAGTCTTAGATGCCTTAAGGGCAGTAGATCTTGCCTTTCGTTTTGAATTTTTTAACTTTCGCCAATTGTGATGTCGTAGTACCAGTGAAAGATTTCAAGTCAACATCACAAAAAATCGCATCAGTCAAATTAGCGCCTTCAAGATTTGCGCCTGTCATCACTGCAGCGGTGAAATCAACACCAGAAAGGTTTGCGCCTACAAAATTGGCGTTTGTTAAATCAGCACGAATAAATAACGACTTAGCGAGATTTGCGCCGGCAAAACTTGCACCAGTCAAAGTAGCAACACTGAAGTTCTGAAAATCGAGTTGCAACCGAGAAAAATCAACGCCGACGAGGTTGGCATATTGACACTGCGTGAACTTGATGCACAGCGTGTCGAGCACGGTTGTCGTCGTCGGGGGCAAAGTGGTGGTAGTTGTCGTCGTCGGGGGCAAAGTGGTGGTAGTTGTTTCCTCTTTGACTGCAGGAGCCTCGGTGACTTCAACGATTGAAGACTCTGTCACTTCTGGCACATTCGAAGTTTCGGTGGCATATTGCGAAGCCGATTGCGTACCGCAGCCAGCAACTGCCACAAGCAATGCGATTGCTTGAATTTTGGCTAGTTTCACGCCTTTAACCTTAGTAGCGCATGGCTCGCAAAAAAGTGAGGCACACTATATGGAGATGCAAACAACACTTAACTTAATTTTCGTTGCCGCCAAGAAGACCGATGAAGCAACTGGACTCACGAGATTTCTTACACCACCAGTAGTTGCGGTTCTGATCATCGTTGGCTGTTTTATTTTCACCCGAATTTCGTATGCGATATTAAGCGTCACGGTTCGACGAATTTCTGATCGAAGTCCATCAAACGCCGCAAATTGGTGGCGAAATAGTGTTCGAAGAGTCGGTGCCGAAACAATTGAAGGTAGCGAGCATCGAAGGCGACAACGAATTGATGCAGCGACACGAATGTTGCACCACTTCATCAGTCTCGCCGCTTGGATTATCTCGCTGATCGCGATATTCAACGTATTAGATCTAAATGCGGCCTTTTTTCTTTCTAGCGCCGGATTCTTAGGCGCGGGGCTTGCTGTCGGCGGCCAACATCGCGTTAACGATTACTTAACCGGCCTTGCGGTGTTGTTAGAAGATCGATACGGCGTTGGAGACGAGATCGAAGCAGAACTTGGTTGGCAAAAACCTGTGCACGGATTTGTTGAACATGTTGGCATGGTTACAACTCGACTTCGTGACGGTGTTAGCACGGTGCATATTCCGCACAGTCAGTTGGCCAGTGTGCGTAATTTAAGTCAAGAACCAGTGACAACAAAACTTGAAATGAATATTTCGCCAAGCAACGCAAGTGCCAACACTGTTTCTAATGCGATGCGCGACTTGGCGGGCACTAAAGGTCTGACGACAGTTTTGTTCGTAGACGACATTGAAGCCGCTGGAGAAGGTGACAGAGTCGAACTCAACGTTCGCACATCTCGCCCACTTTCAGAGCACCAGCGCGAACTGCTTGTTCAGCGGGCTTCAGAAGTTCTCTCAAAAGATAAGTGAAAATTGATTTTGCGACGACTAATTGTTTTAGTCGTGACTGTTTTAAGTGTTCATAACTCAATCGCCCTAGCTGCAGGCGCTGACTCAGATAATCCGGGTGAACAAAAGTACGTCTTTCCCTTTTCAAAAGTGCCTGTAACTTATTCGCATGATCACTTGCAATATCCCGCGGCCGATGTTCACGGCTGTTACGCCCATGTTCTCGCACCAACAGCAGGGATCGTGTTTGATGTTGAGGCGAAAGACCTTTGGGATGAAAAAATCGATGCTCCTGGAACTCGCGGTGGTCTAACAATCACAATTCACGGCAAAGATCGTGTTCGGTACTTCTTTGCTCATCTTGGACGTGTAAAAGTCAAACCCGGAGATCAGGTTGAACCGGGTCAATGGATCGGCGTTATGGGCTCTTCGGGAAACGCCCGAATCACAAAATGTCATACACATCTCGGCATGTCACGTATTTGTCCACAAAGTGAATACAAAGTTCTGCAAGGTGAAATCTGGCCATGGAAGTTCTTGGATGCTTGGCGCAAAGGCATCAACAAATCCCCAGTTGTGGCAAAAAATCGGATCATTAAAGAATCACCACAAGCATGTGAGTTGGCTGCCGCCCAAGACTGAAAGTAACAAGTCGTAGTAATCTGCCTATGGTGAAGCCGAATGTACTGCTAATTACTCTTGACCAATTTCGTGGTGACTGCTTATCGAGTGCGGGCCATAAAGTTGTTCGCACACCAAACCTTGATGAACTCGCACGCAACGGCGTGCGCTTGGCAAATCACTACAGCCAAGCAGCACCATGTTCGCCAGGTCGTGCAAGTTTGTACACCGGTTTGTATCAAATGAATCATCGTGTGTGTGCAAATGGCACTCCCCTTGATGACCGCTTCGACAACGTCGCACGGCTGGCTTCTCGTAACGATTATGCGCCGGTAATTTTTGGATACACCGACCAAGGCGTTGATCCACGCACCCTGAGCTCGCCGAATGATGAACGACTTTCTAGTTATCAACATGTTTTGCCAGGTTTTGATCGGATTTTAAATCTTTCAGAGCCATATCCCCCGTGGCTAGAGAATTTAAAAAAACATGGCTACAACATCGGTGACGATTACAACGGCGCTCTTAGCACTGAACCGGAACGACACGAAGACCTAAGTATTTCGACTTTTCTTACGGATGAGTTTTTCTCATGGCTCACAAAACGCGACGAGACAGCACATGATTCGTGGTTTGTGCATTTGAGTTATTTGCGTCCGCATCCGCCTTATGCGGCCGCTGGCAAATGGTCGCGAGAATATTCGGCTGATGAAGTTGATATGCCGATTCGACCTTCTGAAACTCGGCACCCATTTCATGAAGCAGTGATGCACACCGGCGGTAACGCTGCGCCAAAAACCGATGCTGGATTACGCGAAATGCGCGCCCAGTATTACGGGATGATCGGCGAAGTCGACTTTCAAGTCGGCCGCATCTGCGAAAAACTTCGCACCCGTAACGAATGGGATAACACGCTGATAATCATCACTGCAGACCATGGAGACCAACTCGGTGACCACGGGCTGAAAGACAAACTTGGTTTCTTCGAAAGTAGTTATCACATCATTGGGATTATTCGCGATCCAAAAAATCCAAGTGCGCACGGCAGCGTTGTCAACGAGTTCACCGAGAATGTTGACATCATGCCGACCATTGCCGAAGCGATTGCGGCTCCAGTTCCACTTCAGTGTGATGGAATGCCCTTGGGCGAATTTTTGCGTGGCGAAAAGCCTGAGCGCTGGCGCAATGGTGCGTCTTACGAGTTCGACTGGCGACACATATATATAGATGACGATCCATTGGGCGCCGCAAAAAACTGGCCGCATGATGGTCGACTTGAACGACAACATTTGGCGGTACGGCGCAACTCTGACTGCGCCTACGTGCAATTCGGCGACGGCAGTTGGCTGGCATTTGATTTAGCCAGTGATCCAACGTGGCGAACAACGATTGATGACCCGGCAAAAGTTCTACCGATTGCCCAAGAAATGTTGTTGTGGCGTTCACATCACACTGAACGCACTCTCACCGGAATGTTGCTCGAAAATGGCGGCGTTGGAAGATGGCCAGAAGGGGTTTCGTGGCGCAATCAAAAATAACTCGAATAACTCTCGCAACTTTGCCGACACCACTTGAGTCGGGCGGCAAACTTCAAAGTGGCGCAAATTTGTGGGTTAAGCGGGATGATTTAACTGGATTAGGCGTCGGTGGCAACAAGGCTCGCAAACTTGAATTTCTTTGCGGTGAAGCACTTGACAACAACGCGACTTGTCTAGTAACTGTTGGCGCCGCGCAATCTAACCACTGCCGAATGACCGCAGCAGCGGGTGCACGACTCAATTTGCCGACACATCTTGTCTTGTCAGGCGTGAAACCAAAGCAACTTGAAGGCAACCAAATGCTCTCAGCGATGTTCGGTGCGACTTTGCATCACACAGGTCTTGACGCAAATGATTGGGCAAATCTTGAATCTGCACGTGCCAAATTAACCGAAGAACTCGTTTGCAGTGGGCACCGACCTCATTCGATACCAATTGGGGGAAGCACTGCGGTGGGCGCGATCGGATACGCAGTCGCCTTTGACGAAATTATTGCGCAATGTGCAACCGAGAATTTTGTTGCTGATGCGATTGTGTTTACAACTTCAAGTGGCGGCACACATGCTGGGCTTGTTGCTGGATCAGTGCGCGCCCGCGCTAACAATCGACAAAAACAACTACCAAAAATAATCG
>BJGF01000057.1 GCA_014190295.1 Actinomycetes bacterium
TGCGTGCTTTACTTGTAGCCAATGCCAATGATGCTGATCCGGGCTGTATCGGACAACGATTTGCCGAGCAGGGATTTGTCGGTGAGCGGTTCAAAGATCATGGAAGTATTTTTGAACATTGCGAACGTGAACACCCAGATCAGTGGCCGTCGCTAGATGGCGCAGACTTCGTTGTCTTGCTGGGTAGTTGGTGGTCGGCGTATTGGCAAGATATTGAAAAAAATGTACTTGCCGAATGTGAGCTGATTCTTGAAACGCATCGTCGTGGTATTCCATTGTTTGGAATTTGCTACGGGGCACAAATTATGGCCAAAGCTTTCGGTGGCACCGCTCAACGCGCGACCCAACACGAAGTTGGCTGGTACCAAGTAGATGCGCAAGCCCCGAACCAAGTGATCGGCGGCAAGTGGCTGCAATGGCATTACGACACGTTTACTCCAACTAGTCAGATGGAGATTCTTGCCACAAGCGCTGCTGGGCCTCAGGCAATCCGCATCGGTCGTTCGTTCGCAACGCAGTTTCATCCTGAAGTTACCGAGGCGATAGTTCGGCGTTGGGCAAGTGAGTCAGGTGAAGCCGAACTAGCCAAAGTGGGCATAACTGCCGACGATTTAATCGCTGAAACTCTTATTGAGGTTCAGAAAAGTGCCCCTGCGGCGGCTCGCTTAGTTGACTGGTTTATTGAAACCTCAGCGAGTTAATTCGTAGTACCGCCGATGTTTCACAAGCGATCAAAGTGACCGGTGGTTAAAGCTAGAACGGTTTTGCAGACTAGTTTTACAGGGGTATGTCAACCTTTCTTCGGTCATATTTAACGGTCGTTTGGTTCGGCGGGGCAGCGGTTGGGATCGCTGGTTTGCTTTTGTGGATCTCGTCGTTGCTGCGGCCAAATCGACCGAATAAAGAAAAAATGTTGACTTATGAAAGCGGCGTCGATCCTGTCGGACATGGTTGGTCACAGAGTCAAGTTCGTTATTACATTTTCGCGTTGCTGTTCGTGGTGTTCGATGTTGAAGCTGTTTTTATTTTTCCGTGGGCAACTCAACTCGAGCGCTATGGAGCGTTCGGCTTAATTGAAATGGGTGCTTTCGTGTTTGTATTGCTGTTGGGTTTAATTTACGCCTGGCGTAAAGGTGTGCTGCGATGGGTTTAGTAGATCGCGGCAGATTGCCAAGACCACTGACGACGCTGTTCAATCTCGGACGCTCGTATTCGTTGTGGGTTTATCAGTGGGGCCTTGCTTGTTGCGCAATTGAAATGGGTGCAGCGTTTGGTTCACCGCGTTACGACGTGATGCGCCTTGGGGTAATTCCATTGCCGGCAAGTCCACGCCAAGCAGATCTTGTTGTAATTTCAGGAACAGTCACCGACAAAATGGCGCCGGTGATTCGCCGTCTCTACGAGCAGATGCCTGAGCCAAAATATGTAATCAGCATGGGCAGTTGTGCCAACTGTGGTGGCCCATATTGGGATAGTTATTCGGTGACAAAGGGCGTCGATCAAATTATTCCTGTTGATGTTTATGTACCAGGGTGTCCGCCGCGACCTGAAGCGTTGCTTGAAGGCATCGTGTTGTTGCAACAACGAATCAAAAACGAAGATATGGGCGCGAGATGGCGCGGCGAAGGAACCAAGTCAATGGATGCAGCGCAAATAGCCGAGACCAAGGGTGAAACAGTTGTCGTCTAGTAGTGAAACAACGACACCGGTTGTCGACGTAGTGCGCGAGCAGATGCTTGAAGCGATCAAGGGTTCGCTCGGTGACGCTCTAATCGATTCGCACATTAAGCCTGATGACGATTTATGGATTCGTGTTCGCACAGATTCGTGGCGAACAAGTGTCCAAAAACTTCGTGATGTTCATTCGTTTGATTATTTTGGTTTCTTGTCAGCGATTGACTGGATGCCATCTCCGTATGGTCGAGGTGAAGATGACCCAACTGAGCCTGCACCAGAGCGCGACATGACTATTCGTTCGGGGTATGCCGGTGGCGATACGCGGATGCAAGTTTTTATTCGAATTGTTAATTCGACCACCCATTTTGGATTAACAGTAAAAGTTGATGTTGCAGATTCTGCGCCGTCAATCGAATCTCTGATCACAATTTTTGCTGGTGCAAATTGGCACGAGCGCGAAACACATGAAATGTTCGGTATTGATTTTGTTGGTCATAATGATTTGCGAAATATGTACTTGCCGGTTGACTTCGAGGGTCATCCCTTGCGTAAAGACTTCCCGTTGTTGGCGCGCATGGTTAAACCATGGCCAGGAATAGTCGACGTTGAGCCGTTGCCTGGTGGCGACGAGCCCGAACCAGTCGAGCAAGATTCAAAAGATGGTGATGCCTGATGACGATGCTTGGTGACCGTCAGCAACTTTCGTACATTGCCTCTCAGGCTGCCGACGCTCGATTGAATCTTGAACTTGAAACCGAAGGAATGACTCTTAACATTGGGCCACAACACCCAGCCACACACGGAACTTTGCGAATCATCGCCCGCCTTGATGGCGAACAAGTTGTGTGGGCTGAACCGGCTTGCGGTTATATGCATCGTGGTTACGAAAAACTAACCGAAGTTCGAACGTTTCCACAAGTAACTACACTCGTCAATCGAATTGATTGGCTCGGAAGTTTCGCCAACGAAGTTCCATTTATTTTGGCAGCAGAAAAACTCATGGGCGTCGAAGCACCAACGCGTGCGCAATATATCCGCACGATTTTGTTCGAACTTTCGCGCATCGCCAACGTTTCATTATTTCTTGGTGACCTTGGCGTGCAGCTTGGTGCAATCACGCCGGTATTTCTTGCATTCCGCGATCGTGAATATGTTTTAAACTTGATTGAGTCAGCCACAGGTGGTCGCTTCCATCCAAACTTTGACCGCATCGGTGGATTAAAAGATGATCTGCCTGCTGGATGGATCGATGAAACACGTGCCGTAATGAAAAAGTTGCGCAATTTCTGTGACCAGATCGAAGACTTGCTATTCGGCAACGAAATCTTTCAATCACGAACCCGAGGTATTGGCGTTATCCCGCGTGATGTCGCTTTGCAATATGGATTATCTGGCGCAAACCTTCGAGCCAGCGGTGTTGATTGGGATTTACGACGCGATCAGACATTGCCAATGATGTGGAACAAAGCCGATTGGAAAGTTTGGACACATCCCGACGGCGACAGTTTTGCGCGCTGTTGGATTCGTCTGCAAGAAACTCGTGAGTCCACAAAAATAGTAGATCAACTTCTTGGATCGATTCCGTCAGGGCCAGTAATGGCAAAGGTACCAAAAATTATTAAAGTCCCTGAAGGCGAAGCATGGGTGTCCACCGAGAACCCACTTGGCGAAATGGGTTACTACGTAGTTTCTCGTGGCGACCTCGGCCCGTTCAGAGTAAAAATTCGTTCGGCAAGTTTCAATAATATTTCGATAACTCCGTGGTTGTTGCGTGGTGTTTACGTTCCTGACATTGTGACGATTCTGGCCTCACTTTATTTTATTCTCGGAGATATCGATCGATGATTGGGTTGCTCGCAGAGGTTCCATATTGGGGTCAATCATTGTTGCGGGTGCTCGGCGGACTTGTCGCGGTTCTGCTTCCTGCCGGAACAATCGTTTATATTTTCTTGTTCAAAATGATGTCGTTTATGCAGAGTCGGCTTGGCCCAATGGAGGCTGGCCCGTATGGTTCGATGCAACTTTTTGCCGAAGTCGGCAAGTGGTTGCAAAAAGAAGACATCGTGCCAGACCGTGCTGACGCTCGAATCTTTAAAATGGCGCCGATCATTGTGCTCGTCAGTACGTTCTTGCTCGTGGTGGTCGTGCCGTTCGGGCCCGACGCTTTTTTCACCAATTTTGAAACGGGGGTGTTTTACGCACTTGCAGTTTCGTCAGTATCAGTGCTTGGAATTTTGATTGCTGGTTGGTCAAGTGCAAATAAATATTCATTGCTCGGTGGATTGCGTGCGGCAGGACAATTGATTGCTTATGAGTTGCCGATGGTGCTGGCGGTTATGGGTGTGGTCATTCAGGCTGGCACGATGAACTTACAGAAAATTGTTGTTGCCCAGAACTCCGGCTCGATGTTCGGCATTGATGTTGTAGGACATCCATATGTCGTAAGTCAGTTTGTCGGATTTATCATTTTCATGATTGCGATTCAAGCAGAACTTACACAAGCACCGTTTGACATGCCGATCGCCGAAAGCGAACTTGTTTCTGGTTACATGACCGAATATTCGGGTTTTCGCTTTTTGATATTTTTCATCGGCGAATTTGCCACAGCAGGCGTGTTTGCGATGATCGCTTCGGTCTTATTCCTCGGTGGTTGGGGAGTGCCGTTTACTTGGTTCGGCTGGACATCAATCGATGACATCGCTAATTGGATGAATTTCGTCGGGCCGTTAATCATGTTTACAAAAATGATGTTGCTCGTGTTCATCATTATGTGGATTCGATTTAGTTATCCACGACTTCGCGAAGATCAACTGCAACGATTTGCCTGGAAAGGTTTGATCCCAGTTGCTCTAGCCAACATTATGGTTACTTCAATTCTTAAGGTGGTGTTCTAATGGCAAAAGTTCCAGGACTAATTAAAGGACTCGGCGTAACTCTCGGCACGTTGTTTACGACTGCAACCAAGGGCTCCAACACGGTGCAGTATCCACACGAAAAAGAAACTCCGCCGATTCGTTCGCGTGGAGTCATTGCTTTGCATCAAGACAATTGCACATCGTGCATGTTGTGTTCACGCTCGTGCCCAGATTGGTGCATCTACATTGAGGCGCACAAAGAACTCGCACCGCCGCGTCGTGAAGGCGGCAAACCTCGTCAAGTCAATTTATTGGATCGCTTTGATATCGACTACGCGTTATGCATGTATTGCGGTATTTGTGTAGAGGTTTGTCCATTTGATGCTCTGTTCTGGAGCCCAGAGTACGAATATTCTGAACCAAATATTTCTGACCTGTTGCACGACAAGACGAAATTAAGTGAGTGGATGGAAACAGTTCCTGAAGCACCAGAACTTGAATCTGGCGCAGACAAAAAGAAGAAATGAAAGGTCTAGTTAAAAAACTGTGATTGCGCAGAATATCGGCTTTTGGACAATTGCAATTGTGATGATTGTTGCCGCACTTCGTGTCGTGACTACCAACAATGTCGTTCACGCTGCATTGTGGCTAGTTGTCGTTCTTGCGGGTGCCGCCGCCCAGTACATCTTGCTGGCAGCCGAATTCGTCGCCATCACCCAGGTACTCGTATATATAGGAGCAGTCATGGTTTTGTTCCTATTCGGAACAATGTTGACCAGGGCACGAATTGGTTCAGAATCAGATCTGAACAACACTTACAAGAAATTAGGAGTTCCAGTCGCTGGTTTGATGTTTGCCGCAATGGTCGTTGCTTTGAGTAGTTCATTCGGCAAAGAAAAGATTCCCGATTCGCCAAAGGTTATTTCGACCCAAGAAGTCTCGGATCAAATTTTTGGTCAGTATCTTCTTCCGTTTTGGGCGCTGTCGTTCGTGCTGTTGGCAGCAGTAGTTGGCGCAATCGTTTTGGCCAGGAAGGACTGACCAAATGTTTGTTAATCAGTTCTTATTTCTTGCAGCGGTTTTGTTTTGTATCGGCGTATACGGAGTAGTCGCCCGTAAGAATGCCGTATTAATGCTTATGTCGATTGAAATAATTTTAAATTCTGTGAATATCAATTTGCTTACATTCGCGTTACGTAACGGGTCAACCGATGGTCACGTTTTCGCCTTGTACATCATCGCCGTTGCTGCGGCCGAAGTTGGTGTGGGTCTTGGTTTGGTGCTTCTCGTCTATCGCAACAAGAAAACTATTTCAGTTGATGATCTTTCGGAGATGCGCGGATGAACTTGTTCTCAAATGCTGATGCAGAGGTGCTTGCACCACTGACTTCAGGTTGGTTTCTCGATCATGCTTGGCTGATCCCGGTTGTGCCAGCGATTGCTTTTGCCTTGATTATTTTATTTGGCAAGCGAATGCCATTCAAGGGCAGTGAACTAGGTGTGCTGTCAATGCTTGCTTCACTCGTGTTGTCGACCGGTGCCGGCTATCAATGGATACAACGAGTTAATAGTGCGACCGAAGAGCAATTTGTTGATCCGGTGATTAAGTCTTGGACATGGTGGCAAAACGCAGGATTCGAATTCGGTATTGGTCAGCACATAGACGGTCTTGCAGTGTTGGTGCTATTTGTCGTTGCGTTTATTTCGACGTTGGTGCAAATTTATTCGCTTGAATACTTGCGCGGTGATCGTCGCTACACACATTTCTTTGCGGCCTTGACGTTATTTTCTGGTGGCATGTTGGCAATGGTTTTGGCTGACAACATGATGTTGCTGCTTCTTGGTTGGGAGATCATGGGTTTATGTAGTTTCATGTTGATCGGTCACTGGTGGGAAGAAGATGTCAATAGCAAGGCGGCTCTCAAAGCATTCTTTACAGTTCGTGTTGGTGATGTCGGCCTGCTCGTGGGAATCTCGATGCTTTATTTCGCCGCCAATGACTGGACTCGAGAAAATCTTGACGTTTCAGGTTTCTCAATTCGCGGAATTTCGGCGTGGGCACTTTCTGGAGAACCAAACAGCACCGTAATCATGATCGCGGCAGTCGCTTTGTTCATCGCGTGCATCGGCAAGAGTGGTCAGTTTCCGTTGCACACTTGGTTGCCTGACGCAATGGCTGGACCAACTCCGGTTAGTTCTCTTTTGCATTCGTCAACGATGGTGGTTGCTGGCGTTTATCTTGTCGCGCGTTTGTACCCAGTGTTTTTCGTTGGACTCGATATCCCGGGTGGCGGCGGAAATCTGATCGTCATTATCGGCGGAATCACGATTGTGATTTCGGCGGCGCTGGCATTCGTGCAAAACGACATCAAGCGTGTGCTTGCCTATTCGACTGTGTCGCAACTCGGCTACATGATGCTCGGTCTTGGCGCTGGCGCTTGGATGCCTGCGGTATTTCATATTTTCACCCACGCATTTTTCAAAGCGTGTCTGTTCTTGGGCGCCGGCTCAATCAGTCACAGTGCATCGCATCACTCTTTTGACATGAAACGCGACATGGGTGGACTGCGAAAAGTAATGCCAATCACTTTTGCCACTTGGATTATCTCGACTCTCGCATTGTGCGGAGTGTTTCCATTTTCTGGTTTCTTTTCTAAAGACGAAATTATCGACAACGTTGGGCACAACGGCTATGGCTTGTTTATGATTATTGCGCTAATCGGCGCATTTATGACCGCTGCATATATGACGCGCGCAACTTACTTGACGTTTTTTGGCAAACCACGTGGTGCATCGGCTGGTCACGCAGATCACAGTGCGCACGATGCGCACGACGCTCACGACTCACACGATGCGCATGCTTCATCTGGTCCGCATGAATCAGGTTTGTTGATCACAGTCCCATTAATTATTTTGTCGGTACTTGCACTTAGCTCAGGTTTCTTGAACGCAACTCCGTTTGGCGAAAGTTGGGAACGAATGAAGTTGTGGGTCGAGCCCCGGCACAGCGCATTTGCCCCAGAACTACATCACGCACCGTTTATGTGGTCAAAGGCTTTGATGTCATTGGCGATCGTTTTTCTAGGTATCGCAGTCTCATGGGTTTTGAGTTTCAGGTTATTTACAAAGCGTGACCCACGACTTGTCGGGCTCACACAACGCGTCAAAATACTTGGGGTCGGACATAAGTTCTTGGTCAATAAGTACTACCTAGATGACTTCTACGAAAAAATAATCGTCCGCAACATTGCCGGACCAATCGCCAGCGCCGCGTATTGGATTAACCAAAACATTTTGGATGGAATCATTCATAAAATTGCAAGTTCATCCCGACTGATTTCTGGCTGGGTTTATCGCAACATTGACCAACGAGTTGTTGATGGCGCGGTAAATAATTCGGCATCGTTCACGAAGTCTGTGGGTACTGCCGCACAACCATCTCAATCAGGCAAAGTGAGTCAATACGGAGCTTTATTGTTTAGCGCAGCGGGTGTTGCTGCGCTTGTACTTGTGATTATTAATACGTAACTAGTCGAAAAAGGGAGAACATAATTATGAACATGCTGCGGGACAATAACTGGGTGCTGAGTGTCGGCACTTTCCTGCCAATACTTGGCGTCGTGGTGATGATGCTGATGCCAAAAGCTCAAGATCAGGCCGTCAAATTCGTCGCATTAGTGACTTCAATTGCAACCCTGGCAGTTGGAATATTCACAGCAATGAAATTTGACTTCGATCAAGCCGAAAAAATGCAATTTGTTGCCGAAACAAAATGGATCTCAGTAATCAAAAGTTCTTATCTCATCGGTGTAGATGGCATCAGTCTTCCGTTGTATTTGTTGAGCATGGTGATCACATTGTTGGTGGTTATTTATTCGCTCAACCATTTGCCGAACCCAGGCAAACCAAAAGCGTTCTTCGCGTTGTTGCTCGTTTTGCAAACTGGCATGGCCGGCACGTTCATTGCGCAAGATTTGATTTTGTTTTTCGTTTTCTTTGAACTCGTGTTATTGCCAATGTTCTTCATGATCGGTGTGTGGGGTGGCGAGCAACGTCAATACGCGTCAATCAAGTTCTTCCTTTACACAATGTTTGGTTCGGCACTAATGCTGGTTGCGTTCTTGGCACTGTTCTTTAAAACCGGCGCAGAAAGTTTCAGCATTCCTTATTTGATCGAAAATGGTGGGAGCATTGCCAAAAATGTTCAGATCTGGATCTTTGCTGGCATGTTCGTTGGGTTCGCGGTGAAAGTACCAATGTTTCCATTTCACACTTGGTTGCCAGATGCTCACACTCAGGCTCCAACGCAAGGCTCGGTAATTCTGGCTGCAGTATTGCTGAAACTCGGAACCTACGGTTTCGTGCGAATTGCATTGCCGATTTTGCCACTCGCCGCACGCGAGTGGGCGCCATACATTGGCGGTCTCGCAGTGATCGGCATTATTTATGGAGCGCTTGGTTGTCTTGCACAAAGTGACATGAAGCGATTGATCGCTTTTTCGTCAGTTGCACACATGGGTTTCGTAATGCTTGGCATTTCAACTCTGACAAGTTTTGGAATCAACGCAGCAATGTTTGGCATGGTTGCGCACGGATTAATCACCGGCATGTTGTTCTTTATCGCTGGAAGCGTCAAAGAGCGATACCACACACTTGAGATTTCAAAAATTGGTGGAATGCTCACGCAGATGCCACGCCTCGGTTGGATTTTCGGATTCTGTTGCATGGCTTCACTTGGTTTGCCAGGCTTGGCTGGTTTTTGGGGTGAGTTTCCAGCGATTCTTTCGACTTATAACCCAGCCGCAGGATTAAATGTCACCGTATATCGAGTGTTCATGGTGATTGCTGCGCTCGGAACAGTTTTTGCTGCTGCTTATTTACTGTGGCTTTATCAACGGATTGCCTTTGGTACTCCAAAAAATAATTCACATGACGAACATTCAACCCACGAAGAACTTCATGATGTCACGACACACGAATGGTTGGCGTGGTCGCCTTTGTTGATTGGAATCCTCGTATTAGGCATTATGCCGAACTTGTTATTTAGTGTTTTTGATCCTGCTGTGCAGGTTACGCTGAGCGTTTTCGGGGGATAAGTTGCAGAATCTCAACCTTCTCTCTGCGCAATGGGTTGCGCCGACAGTTGACTATCACGGGCTTGCGCCTGAGTTGGTTGTGGCTGGCGGACTTTGTCTTGTGCTGATTTTGGATTTATTTATTGACGAGCGAAAAAAGTGGTTGTTGTCAATTATTTCTTCGTTTACTTTGCTTGCGGCGATGATTCCGGTGATCACACTCGCATTGTCTGAGACGTCAGTTCGCTCGATGTTTGGTGATCGCTATGTGGTCGATAACTTCAGCCTCGTTATGAAGGGCGTGTTTTTGCTTGCTGGTTATGTAGTTGTGTTGCTTTCGAGTTCGCATGTCGAAGAAGGCGAGTATTGGCGCGGAGAATATTGGTTCTTGCTGCTTTCGAGTTTGCTTGGAATGTTGATGATGACTTCATCTCGAGACCTCGTCAGTATTTTTGTGGCTCTCGAGTTTCTTTCAATACCTGCGTATATGTTGGCCGCTTGGCGAAAGCGTGATCCGAAAAGCAACGAAGCCGGCGTCAAGTACTTCATGCTCGGAGTGTTTGCTTCAGCAGTGATGCTTTATGGCATGTCACTTCTCTACGGAGTAACAAATTCGACACTTCTAGTTGACATCGCAGCAAAAACAACTGCAACTGGTGATTTTGCAGCAGTGCAGGTGCTGGCAGTCGTATTCGTAATTGTTGGCTTCGCATTCAAAGTTTCAGCCGTGCCGTTTCATACTTGGGCTCCAGACACATACGAAGGTGCGCCAGCGCCAGTAACCGCGTTTTTGTCGGTCGCATCAAAGGCTGCTGGTTTTGTCGCCTTAGTTGTTTTGATCTACACCGCATTTCCTTTGGCTCAAGACATTTGGCAACCGTTTATCTGGGTGTTATCAGCGTTGACGATGACTGTCGGCAACGTACTGGCTCTTAAACAAAAAAATATCGTACGAATGATTGCTTACTCGTCGATCAGTCAAGGCGGTTTTGTATTGATGCCGCTCGCTGTCGCCGGCATGGCGGGCTCTGGAAGTTCAGCGTTGCGTTCGGTCGTGTTGTACATGATTATTTACGCTGCGACAAATCTTGGCGTGTTTGGTGTGATCTTGGCAGTATCACGCAAAACTCGTAGCGGCGAAGTGTCAAGTTTTGGTGGATTATTTTCCTATGCGCCAACGCTTGGTGTTCTGATGACATTATTTTTGGCATCTTTGGCGGGCATTCCACCATTGGGCGGATGGATTGCTAAGTTCGCCGCGTTTCAGTCGTTGCTGCAGTCGCAATCAACCTGGGGTTATGCACTTGCAATCATTGGTGCGGTCAACTCGGTGATTGCGTTTGGTTATTACGGCAACGTGATGCGTGAGATTTGGATGCGACCAGTGCCCGATGGTGATACAACACCAATTCAGATACCAGGGTCTTTGAGTTTGGCGCTCGGAATTACAAGTGTTGCAACTTTGACTTTTGGTGTGTTACCAGGTGTCGCATTGCACTTTGCAGATCTTGCTGAAATCGCCGGTGCAATCATCCGCTGAGGATATTTCATCCGCCATTGCGGTGGCTGGTGGTGCGATTTCGTTCGAAAATTTTATCGATCTGGCGCTGTATTCAGAAAATGGTTTCTACACAAAAACTGGTCGTGCTGGTCGACGGGGCGGAGATTTCATCACGAGCCCAGAAGTCGGACCATTATTTGGCACAGTGCTCGCTCGTGCGCTTGACGCTTGGTGGAAGGAACTTGGTTCGCCAGATCGGTTCGACGTAATTGAGTGTGGTGCTGGCCCAGGCACACTTGCGCGCAGCATTTTGTCGGCCACACCTGAATGTGCTGATGCGATGCATTATGTTGCGGTTGAAGTTTCTGCGTCGCAGCGCGCGATGCATCCACAAGGAATTGATTCGCGCGAAACTATGCCAGATGGCCCAATCACCGGTGTGATCTTGGCGAACGAGTTGTTAGACAATTTGCCTTTCCGATTGTTCGTGTTTGATGGCAAGTGGATGGAAGCATTCGTTTCGAAGTCTGCGGGCGGTCAATTCGTTGAAGTCTTGCGCACGCCAAAAATTATTCCTGCTTGTCTGCCAGAGTCGGCGCCACTCGGATCGCGCGCACCTGTCCAAGACAGCGCCTCATCGTGGGTGCGCGATGCGCTATCAAAGATCAAGCGTGGCAGGTTGCTGCTGTTTGATTACTGCAGCTCTTCAACTTCTGAGATTGCACTTACACCTTGGCGTGAATGGTTGCGCACATATCAAGATCAAGATCGAGGCAATCATTATTTAATCGAGCCAGGATCGCAAGACATCACCGC
>BJGF01000058.1 GCA_014190295.1 Actinomycetes bacterium
GTAGTTGGTACAAAGAATTCAATAAAGTTAAAGAAAGTTCAATTATATTTTCGTACATACCTTCAACAAGTTTCAAACTTTTAGTGTTGAATCTATTAATGAAGCTATCTGGTTCAAAAGTTGTGGCTTTTAGGACTGGTGGTGTTCCATTTTCAAGTTTGAGACTTGACCCAAACAAACGAGATTTGCCTCAATCAATTAAGGACACACTGCATTTTGTGAGGCGAAATTTATTGAGAGTTATCAAGCCAGACTTTGTCGTTGTTGGTGGGTCAGAAGAGTTACTCAGAGTGAAAAGAGACTTTCCAAAGTCAGTAAAAGTGGTTCTTGCTAACTCATCTGACTTCTCAAATCGCATTCGTTTAGCAGAAATAAATCAAGATGTTAAAAAAATCTCAGTTTATTTAGATACTGGTTTTCCTGGTTTTCCACGGGACGAAGTTCTAGAAAAAACAATTGAATATGTTCGAGCCGAAGAATGGTATCCAAAACTAAATCTATTTTTTGACAAAGTCGAGACATCTCTCGATACAAAAGTCAATATTTCGATCCATCCGAAACATATTGGGCGCGATCATCAGCCATTATTTGGTGAGCGTGTGACCATTGGAGGGCAAACAGCAGAACTCGTGTCGCAATGTGAATTAGTAATCGCGACAAACAGCACGGCGATTAGTTATGCAATTGCGTTTTTGAAGCCACTTTTTCTTATTACTTCGAATCAAATCGAAGATGGATTTGACCAATACAAGCGGTCGTTGATAAAAAATATTTCTAGTGAGACGGGGGCGACGATATTCAATATTGATCGTGAATATTCAGAGCATGAGATTCGTGCGGCACTAGTTATTGATCATGAAAAATATGAGTCGTACAAGCAAAAGTATTTAACTTCGCGTGTAGACGGCAAACCGAACTATCAGGTGCTACTCGAAGAAGTGATTAAGCCGCAAATTTAGCGCGCCGAATTAGCAGCGTTGATTGCGTCGCGAGTTTCGAGCGCGACTTTTCGCGCCGAAGCAGCAAAGGTTTTTGAACTGTCGGCATAGAGAATTGCCCGCGACGAGTTAATGATTAATCCGCGATTGTTTTCGTCGCGACCTGCACGAACGACAGCAGCAATATCTCCGCCTTGGGCACCAATGCCAGGCACGAGAATCGGCATGTTGCCGACTATTTCTCGCACGGCGGCAAGTTCGCCAGGGTAGGTCGCGCCAACTACAAGTGCGCATTCGCCAATCGCACGCCACTGCTCGACAGCCGTGCGAGCGACGCGCAGATATAGCGGTTCACTTTCAGTTTCCAGTGATTGAAACTCACTTGAACCAGTGTTTGATGTACGACACAAAATGATTGTGCCCTTGCCCAGCGCAGATAAGAACGGCTCAAGGCTGTCTGTGCCGAGATATGGGTTCACGGTTACGGCATCAGCGCCATATCTGACGAAGGCTTCACGTGCATAAAGCTTCGCCGTGTCACCGATGTCGCCTCGCTTGGCGTCAAGGATCAGAACAACATCTGGAAACTGCTCGCGAATATAAGCGCAGATATTTTCGAGTTGCTGTTCTGCGCCAACGGCCGAGAAGTAAGCAATCTGGGGTTTAAATGCACAAACCAAATCGCCGGTCACATCAATAATTTGTTTACAAAAAGTTTCGATGTCGCGTGCACCACCGCGCAGTGTTTCTGGAAACTTCGCAGGGTCTGGATCAAGACCAACACACAGCATCGAGTCGCTTTGCAGCCAAGCATGGTTCAGTCGCGAATAAAAACCCACGTGTTTATTACTGCTCAATCGTGATTGCCCCAGTTGGGCAAATCTCTTCAGCAGCGATAACTGACTCGTGCAGTTCTGCCGGTGGGTTTTCGTTCAAAATGTATAAGAAGCCGTCGCTACGTAACTCAAAAACATCGGGGCACATTTGCGTGCAAGCACCAGTTGATGCACAGTTATCAAAATTCACGCTGACTTTCACTCAAGTGAGACTAGTTGAGAAAGGCTTAAAGTATTTAACGCCCAGAGTTCTCTTGACGTTCGAACGCACTTAATACGGCACGCAACGACGCTGTAATCGTGCTCGGGTCGGTACCAACACCCCAACGTAAGTTGCCATTGGCATCCGCACCTTCGATGTATGCAACCGCCACAGCCTCAGAGCCTTGACTCAGAGCGTGCTCAACATAATCTTTGACGTCAAACACAACTTTGAACTCTGTGCGAAGTGCATGAACAAATGCATCGATTGGTCCATTGCCTTCGCCGGTCAAAGTTTTAGGTGTGCCGTTGACCAACAACTGTGCACTGATCTTGGTCGTGCCTTTTGAGTCGCTGCGCATTTCGTGACTTTCAAGTTTGAACTTTGACTCTGCGGACAAATATTCGCGCTCAAACTCGGCCCACATCACTTCTGGTGCAATTTCGGTGCCCGAGTCTTCTGTGATGTGTTGAATTGCTTTTGAGAACTCAACTTGCAATCTGCGCGGCAATGCAAAGCCATGTTCGGTTTGCATCACATATGCAACACCGCCCTTGCCAGATTGGCTATTTACGCGAATCACGGCCTCGTAGGTGCGACCAACATGTTTTGGATCAATCGGCAAGTACGGCACGGCCCACTTGTCGTAATCCTTTGGCAACGCGTCAAGACCTTTTTTGATTGCGTCTTGATGACTGCCAGAAAACGCGGTGTAGACAAGGTCTCCTGCATATGGCTGACGCTCTGGTACGGGCAATCGGTTGCAATATTCTGCATCGCGACGCAACGCATCAATATCTGTGATGTCAAGTTGTGGATCAACACCGTTCGTAAATAAATTCATCGCCAAAGTAATGATGTCAACGTTTCCGGTGCGCTCACCGTTGCCGAATAAAGTTCCTTCGATACGGTCAGCACCAGCCATCACACCGAACTCGGCAGCCGCAACCGCACAACCACGATCGTTGTGTGGGTGCAGAGACAACACGAGTTTGTCGCGTCGTGGCACGGTGCGGCCAAACCACTCGATTACGTCACCGTAAACGTTGGGCGAGTAGCACTCGACAGTTGCTGGCAAGTTCAAAACAATCTTGCGCTCAACAGTTGGTTCAATTACTTGCATCACTGCTTCACAAATCTCAACTGCGAAATCAGGTTCTGCCAATGTGAAGCTTTCTGGAGAATACTCGTAACGCAGGTGAGTGCCCTTTAGTTTGCTCTCAAGTTCTCGACAGATTTTTGCCGCACTCGTTGCGATCTCTACAACACCCGATTTGTCAAGACCAAACACAACGCGACGCTGCAGAGGATTCACTGAATTGTAAAAGTGCACAATTGCTTTTGGTGCGCCAACCAAACAGTCATAGGTGCGCTCAAGCAATTCGCGGCGACACTGCACCAAAACTTGAATCGTGACATCTTCTGGAATCAAATCTTGTTCAATCAATAAGCGCACGAAGTCATAATCAGGTTGACTCGCTGAAGGAAACCCAACTTCAATTTCTTTGAAGCCCATCTTCACGAGCGTCTTGAACATCCGCAATTTTCGCTCTGGGTCCATTGGGTCGATCAAAGCCTGATTGCCGTCGCGCAAGTCAACTGAACACCACAACGGTGCTTTTTCGATGATCCGGTTCGGCCAGGTGCGATCGGCGAGTACGAGTGGCACCGAGTGCGAATATTTTTCAAATTGCATCTTGCGAGGTTGGGCTGGCTTTGGTGGCATTTTGTGTCTCGTTTCGTTATTTTATTAAAAAGAAAACCCCCTGGGCCTTTTGGCTCAGAGGGTGCGGCTGCAGTGATATGCGACTGCGCCGTTACGTAAGTAGTAGTCCGTTTCCGTTAATCATTGTCTTTCAGTCTGCCTGCAAATTGGGACAACGCCAACTAGCTGCCCTCTAGCTAGTCAGTTAATTAATCAACTAGGCGTTGGTGCGAGAAAGTTCCTGAACTGCCAAGGATCGGTCATGTCTAGTCGGCTTGTATTGCCGTAACCAGGGAATAAGTCGTTACGAGTCTTTAATGGGTCCCAATCGGTTGGCGCGCTATGAATCTCGCCAAGATACGGTCGTGCGTCAGCAAGAATCGACTTCCACGGAAGTTCATCAGGCACGCGCACGCCTTGCGTCGGGCTCGCAATCATCCACTTCAATGCAGCCAACACCGAGCCAGCGACCTGCAAGGTCGTTGCGCTCTGGCCAGTTGTAATTGTGCGTGCTTCATCAATTGACAAACGCGAACCTGTCCACCAGCCCGTGTAATCGTGACCGAGCAACAGCACGCCAAGTTCATCGCGACCAGAAATAATTTCGTTGTTCATGATTCGCTCGGCTGGTTGCTTTTGCCAATTACGCATGCGCAACTCGAGAACACTATTGATCGCCTCGTTCGATGGGCAGTACGAATAATGCACAGTCGGACGATAAATCGCTTTGCCAGAATCATCGCGCACGGTCAAGTGATTGCTCATCGTGTAACTTTCGCCGTGACGAATAATCATTCCGAGAATTTCGCCGCTCGGAACCCACGAACGAACCCACGTTTCCATTCCTGGTTGGGCCAAGCAAATTTGATTGCACGGGCCGTCATCGGCATGCACTTGGGCATTGGCTGGCATCCAACGTTCGTGCGTGCCCCAACCCATTTCTGCTGGCGCAGTTCCTTCTTCGTAGAAACCTTCAACCGACCAAGTGTTGACGAATTCGTTTACTTGCTTTGGCTGATTTGTGATTTGCGTGTCCCGCTCGCTGATATGAATCACGCGAGTGCCCGTCAACATTGCAAGACGATCGAATGATTCAGTTGCGAGCGCCAACTCGAGTGCACTTTGACGCGAACCTGCACGACCATCTGTCAAAATTTTATTTGAGATTTCGTACAACGCTTGCTTTGCGAAGTGAGAAACCAAGCCTGGGTTAGCGCCGTGTTCTACAACTGCACTTGGGCCGTTGTTTGACCCCCATCTGGCGATCATTTTGCGAAGTTGTTGATGACGCACGTAGAGAGTGCGCTCTAGTGGGTGAGTTGCCGCCATATTGTCGTATGGGTTCCACGATTCAACTGCAGTATTTAGATATCGCACACCGTGATTTCGGCACCATTCAACAATCGTTGTGCAGCCAATATTCCAGGCCAGGTCTAATAAAATTTCGCCGGACGAAATGCGCGCCGAGAGAAAACTGTCTAAGTTTTCTTGAGTTACTTCGCCGATTTCATAAGTGACACCCATTGCCAAAACATCTGCAACGCGACTTCGGTTGTCGACATAGTCAACGATTGAAATCGACTTCGGATCAAGTTTTAGATCACGAATCAATAAAGGGATTACTGCTTGCGCAACAGAACCACACCCAAGAACAAGCACCCGAGTTGGGCGCGCTTGCGCGGTCACGCGTATCGAGTGGCGGAGTCGTCCTTGCCAGCGTTTAGAAGTGCGAGTAGTGAAGCATCGAATGCAATATCAGTTGGCATTAATAATGCTTGCCAGTCGTATGGCATGCCTTTGCGACCGGTGAACAGTGGTTCGTCAAGCACGACAAGATTATTGTCAGAAGAATTTTCGTTAATCACAATTTTTGACCCTACACACGTCACAAACATTTGTCTACTGTCTGAGTGGTCAGGCAAAACTGACTCACGAGTCAGCGAACTCAAGTTGGTAGTGTGAGAGTTCACATGTCTGACCCCAAATCGCGCCGTGGCGCACCTCGCTCAACAAATAGATCCACTGGTCGTCCGCAAAATCCGAGACCTGCAGGCGAGTCAAGCGAGAATGCCAGCGGCAATATCGGCTCGAGTGCCAACACGCGCCCAGCGGTTACAACGCCAACTGGATTCGCTGATCTCGGGGTAAGCGAGCGGGTGGATGCTGGCTTGGCGGCAGCTGGTTTTGCTGCGCCGTTCGCGATTCAAACTGAGGCGATCCCTGTGGCATTGACCGGCGAAGACCTCTGTGGTCGTGCTCGAACTGGCTCGGGAAAGACCTTGGCATTTGGTGTGCCAATGATTGAACGCGTCACCCAAACTGCTGTTGCCAAAAAACCCCGAGGCTTGGTTCTTGTGCCAACCCGCGAGTTGGCGGTTCAAGTGACTGATGTGTTGGCACCAATCGCAAAGCATTGTGGCGTGCGTGTACTTGCTGTTTACGGTGGTGCGGCTCGAGACAAACAAGTTGATCAGCTAAATCGTGGCGCCGAAATAGTGATCGCGACACCACTTCGACTGATTGATTTATTGAAATCAAATGAAGCGGATCTGAGTGACGTCGAAGTAATTGTGCTCGACGAGGCAGACCGCATGGCTGACGAAGGTTTCATGCCACAAGTTGAATGGATTTTGCGACATGTAACAAAAATCCATCAAACGATGCTGTTTTCGGCAACTCTAGACGGACAGGTCGCGACACTCGTCAAGCGATATATGAAGTCACCCAAAGAAGTCAGCATCGATGCCCCAACCGACACTGTTGGCACGATGCGCCATCTCTTTTTGGGTGTCCACCACATGGACAAAAATCGCGTGATTGCGGCAATGGCCAACGCTGGTGGGCAAACCGTGGTTTTTTGTGACACCAAACGCGCATGCGACAAAGTGTCCGCAGATTTGACGGCCTTGGGTGCGAGTGTTTCGGCATTGCACGGCGATATGGCGCAAGGTGCACGCGAACGCTCGCTGCGAAATTTTGCACAGCGTCAATTAAATATTCTTGTTGCCACAGATGTTGCAGCACGCGGAATCGATATTGATGACGTGGCAATCGTCGTGCACTATGTGCCGCCCCTAGAAGTTAAAACCTATTTGCATCGCTCTGGTCGAACAGCGCGAGCCGGAAAAGACGGTTGGGCGGTAACACTGGCCGAATACAACCAGCACACGACATGTCGAATTATTCAGCGTGGTCTACGACTTGAAATACAAGCACCGATCGAAGTTTTTTCAAACGATAAACGACTTACCAACCTGCAACAGTTTTTAGAACCAGTCGCCTAGGGCGTTTATTTTTTGGCAGCGAACCAAGTTGGTCGGCTGGTTTCAAAACGAGAAATTTCGTCACCATGTTGCAAAGAAATTGAGATATCGTCGAGTCCGTTTAAAAAACGATTTTGTGTGTCTGCGTTCATCTCAAAAGTTTCACGAAGACCAGTGCGTGGCACTTCAACTACTAGTTGCTCGACATCGACTGTGATTTCAGTCGTCGGGTCATTTTCGATGATGCCCCAAAGTTTGTTTACTATTTCTTCGCTCAAAACCGCAGCGATCAAACCATTTTTGCCACAGTTGTTGCGAAAGATGTCGCTGAAACTCGGTGCGATCACCGCATCGAATCCGCCCTGTTGAATTGCCCACACGGCATGCTCTCGCGACGAGCCGACACCGAAACTTTTTCCGGCAACCAAAATTGACGCACCGGAATAACGCTCATCGTTGAGCACAAAATTTCGATCATCACGCCATGTTGAGAACAAACCCTTTTCAAAACCTGTTCGCTCAACACGCTTCAACCACTCAGCCGGAATGATCTGATCGGTGTCAACATCACTGCGCTTGAGTGGCACACCACGTCCAGAAATTAAACGAACTGCTTTCACTAGAGATCTTCCGGGGCCGCAAAATGCCCAGCAATTGCAGTGGCTGCAGCGATAGCAGGCGAGACCAGATGCGTGCGCCCTCCGCGACCTTGTCGGCCTTCGAAGTTGCGATTTGATGTGCTTGCCGCTCGTTCTTGTGGCGCAAGTTTGTCTGGGTTCATTGCTAGACACATTGAGCAACCAGGTTCGCGCCAATCCATTCCGGCGGCGATGAAAATTTTGTCGAGGCCCTCGGCTTGAGCCTGCAATTTCACGGCATGACTTCCTGGCACTACCATCACGCGTTTCACTTTCACTTTTCGCCCACGCACAACATCGGCAGCCGCACGCAAATCTTCGATTCGAGAGTTTGTGCAAGAGCCGATAAATACGGTGTCGACTTTTATATTGCGAATTTTGGTGCCTGCAGTCAAGCCCATATATTCGAGCGCGCGTGTAACGCTGTCGCGTTCAGTCACATCGCTGTAGTCACTCGGCGTCGGCACCAAACCATTTAGCGACACAACTTGGGCTGGGTTCGTGCCCCAAGTTATATGTGGTGAAAGTTTGCTCGCGTCAATTGTTACTTCTTTGTCGAAAACTGCACCGTCGTCTGTCTGCAAAGTTCTCCAGTCGGCAACTGCAGCATCAAATTGTGCGTCGGTTGGCGCAAATTCGCGACCTCGCAAATAATTAAATGTCGTTTCGTCTGGGGCGACAAGCCCTGCGCGTGCGCCAGCCTCGATTGACATGTTGCAAACTGTCATTCGGCCCTCCATCGACAGCGCACGAATTGCCGAACCGCGATATTCAATTACGTGGCCGATGCCACCGCCCGTGCCGATTTCGCCGATCACAGCCAGGATGATGTCCTTTGCGGTGACTCCGTCGGGCACGATTCCGTCGACCGTAACGCTCATCCACTTTGGTCGTGCCTGAGGCAAAGTCTGCGTTGCTAAAACATGTTCAACCTCGCTCGTGCCGATGCCGAACGCGAGTGCACCAAATGCCCCGTGGGTCGCGGTGTGGCTATCGCCGCAAACAATCGTCATGCCCGGCAGAGTGCGACCTTGCTCTGGACCGATCACATGCACGATGCCTTGGTGAGTGTCACCCATTGGGTAGAGCGTGATCTTGAAATCCTTGGCGTTCGTTCGCAATACCTCGATTTGTTTTGCCGAAATCGGATCGGCAATCGGCATGTGAATGTTTTCTGTCGGCACATTGTGGTCTTCGGTAGCCACAGTTAAATCTGGGCGACGAACCTTGCGTTGCGAGATTCGCAGGCCGTCGAATGCTTGTGGGCTAGTAACTTCATGCACCAGATGCAGGTCTATATATATAAGGTCTGGTTGGTCTTTGCCAGAGTGCACAACATGGCGATCCCAAACTTTTTGTGCAAGGGTTTTTGGCTGCGAACTCACTTGTCTATTCTGCCACCGTAAATCTTGTAATGCGATATTAAATTTCGCCGAAATTTACCGTGCGCGTACACATCGCGGTCATGCATGATGATGATCCAACACCAATAGCCCTGGCCACCTGCGTCGAAGCAAGTCTTCATACATCTTTAGACGGTTTCGATTTACCGCGTGCTCGCCTCTATGGGGTGAGCATTGTTGATCCACTTGGCATTGCGACACAGCAAGACGGCGCGTTGCGAATTAGTTTTCTCGCTGAGCACGGAGATGTCTATGAACTGCTTGATTCACCAAGCAGTGCGATTGCTCGAATGTTTGACGCAGCCGTCGTTCTAACTTGCGGTTGGGCGGCGCCAATTGATCGTGACGAACAAGACGACGAGACACGATCAGACAGCGAGATTCAAGAAGAGGTTCCGCCGAGTCAACATCCATTGCGTCGTCGCGTGCGTTTAGTGGTCGCGGTTTGCGACAAGGGCGTTGCCTCGGTGCTGCGTTTTGCCGACACACCAAATGACATAGTCACAGATGCGGGTGCGGCGCGGGGCAGTCTGGCTGATGCAGTCAAAGATTTATGGAACGACCCAAAAGTGATTGTTGGTCGCGAGAGTGTTTAACTGTCTAATTCGACGAGCGATAGTAAACTGAGAGACAGGCTTCAACAAGTGTCGGCACGAAGAACTCTTTTTTCGCAAATACCGAATTATGTCCACCGTGAACTTCGAACACTTCGACATCACTGATTATTTGATATAACTCGCGTTGGCGATCAGGTGCGACTACGGCATCTTCGGTGGTGATGACAACGCAAGCAGGTGCTTCAAGTCTTGGTAACCAGTCACGTGAATCAAAATTGCCGATTGCACTACCTGCTTCAAGGATGTGTCGCCAATCGTGACTCGCGATTTGTTGCACGGCCCAATCTGTAAGACCGTCTGATTTGCGTTGCAAATAAAGTTGATCGGTGATCCATGTTCTCGCCTGAGGTGTGGTCAATCGTGAGAGTGCAGCAAGACCAGTGAGACCAAAGAAGCTGAGTCGTTCTTCGCGCTTCTCTGCGAAGTGACTGGCAGTACTACACAACACAATTCCTCGCACACGTAACTCATGGCGGCCCCACAAAAGTTGTGCAACAGCACCGCCCATTGAATAACCGACCGGAATAAAAGTAGAAATGCCCAAGACATCGGCAACTGCAGCAGCATCATCGGCACAATCTTCAAGTTTAAAATTTGACTTCGTACGAATGCCGCGACCGTGCCCACGCATGTCCATCGCCACGACATGAAAGTGTTCGGATAACGCATCAAAACACGTGAACCAGTTCAGGTCTGCGGTTGCGGTCCAACCGTGCAACAACAAAAGTGTTGGCGCACCCGGCGGTCCTAATTTTTCTCGCACGAATATTCGGCCACGACCAGGAAGATCAATTTCGAATCCGGGTGGCAATCCGGGCAGCGGGGCCACCGACTCGCGCATCACAATTGTTGCATCCCAACGATTTTTACTTTCAGATTTCCGTTTGGTGCCGCGTATGTAACAACGTCACCTTTTTTCGCGCCAAGCAGTGCTGCACCGAGTGGAGAAGTTGGGCTCATCACTTCGGCATTCTCACACCGCTCTTCAATGTGGCCGATCAAATAACTTTCGGCCATTGATGGCTTGTCGCCTTCATAAAGCACCGTGACGATTGTGCCGAAGCCAACTGTTCCATCTTTTGGTGGTTCTACGATTTCGACATCTTCGAGAATTGATTCGAGTTGACGGATGCGTCCCTCCATATGCCCATGCTCATCTTTTGCGGCGTGATAGTCACCGTTTTCTTTAAGGTCGCCATGCTCGCGCGCGCGGGCGATTTTTTCGGCCGCCGAGATTCGTCCGCGAGTTGTGAGATCGGCGTGTTCTTCGCGCAGGCGTTCGTAAAGGTTTCGTGAGACTTTGTGGATCATTACCCCGAAAATGCTACCTAATAAGTGAGTATTTATCTGTCGTCTACATCTGTCGTTCGCGCCCCGTATTTGCGCCGTACGATTAAAGGATGGTTTCGCAAAAAACAATCAACACGTCAAATAAAGAGTTTGCCAATCATCGCATCGCCGTAATCGGCGGTGACGGTATCGGCCCAGAAGTCATCGCCGAAGCACTAAAAGTCGTTGCCGCATCTGGTGTAAAACTTGAGATAACTAATTTTGATTTAGGTGGCGCTCGATATCTTCGCGATGGCGAAATTCTTTCTGACCCGACATTGTCCGAGTTGCGAAAGTTTGACGCAATTTTGCTCGGGGCAGTCGGTACACCTGCCGTGCCACCAGGCGTTATCGAGCGTGGCTTGTTGCTTAAAATGCGTTTTGAATTAGATCTGTATATAAATCGTC
>BJGF01000059.1 GCA_014190295.1 Actinomycetes bacterium
GATGGCGATGCGTTGGCGCTGTCCACCCGAAGACTCGTTTGGATACTTACTCGCCTGTTCGCGGTTCAAGCCAACTAGTTCGAGAAGTTCTAACACTCTCTTGTCTTGTTCAGCTTGAGTTGCGCCAAAATTGTCAAGCGGTTCGGCGATTGCGTCACCAATTGGCAACCGAGGGTCGAGTGACGCAAATGGATCTTGAAAAACTATCTGCAAGTCTTTGCGCATCTCTAGGCGATCAGACTTTTTAAGTTTGGCAACATCACGACCCAAAACAGAAATTGTCCCAGCTTCAGGGGCCACCATATTTAAAATTTCAAGCAAAGTTGTCGTTTTGCCACAACCAGATTCACCGACAAGCGCCAAACTATGACCCTGGCGCAACACAAGATCGACACCATCGACTGCATAGACAGAACCAACGCGACGACGCAATAAAGCGCCTTTCATAAGTGGGAATGTTTTTTTCAGGCCGCGAATCTCAAGTGCGATCGTGTCAGTTGTTGTGCCTTGTGCAACGTGGGCTGGACCTTCTTGAAACATTTTGCCCGCTGCTTGCAATCCGAAAATTTCGCTCTGACGCAGACATGCGGTCATCCGGGTCGCTGAAAGATTTATAAGTTCAGGAATACTTTGCCTGCAAACATCTTGCACCGCTGGACAACGAAGTGCGAACGCGCAACCTGGTGGTAGCGCAACCGGGGATGGCGGTGCACCAGAAATAGATGCGAGTCGCTCACCTGACAACGCGTCAAGTCGTGGAATCGAGCGCAATAGACCAATCGTGTACGGCATCGCTGGTTGTGAATAAACCTCATCAACTGGACCAACTTCAACAACTTTGCCTGCGTACATGATCGCCACGCGGTCGGCAATGCCGGCAACAACGCCTAGATCGTGGGTTACAAGCACGATCGCTGCGCCTGTCATGTCTCGAGCAGTTTTTAGAACATCCAAAATCTGCGCCTGCACAGTTACGTCAAGTGCAGTTGTTGGTTCGTCGGCGAGCAAAACTTTCGGTTCGTTGGCAATCGCGAGTGCGATCATCACACGCTGACGCATACCGCCAGAAAATTCGTGTGGGTAAGACTGCGACCTTTCGTCTGGCCGCGGAATACCTACGATTTCGAGCAACTCAACTGCATGCTTATTCGCTGCGGCATTTGAAATATCTTTGTGAATCAACAGTGCTTCTGCGATTTGCCGACCGATTGTGTGCACGGGGTTTAATGCTGACAACGGATCTTGAAAGATCATCGCGATTTCTCGTCCACGATATTTAGACATTGCATGATCTTCGAGTGACAATAAGTTCACGCCATTGAACATCACCGAACCCGTTATTGATGCACTATCTGGAAGTAACCCAATTGTGGCAAGCGACATGACCGTTTTTCCAGAACCAGACTCACCAACAATTCCGAGCACTTCTCCTGCACGAATATCAAGCGAGACGTCACGAACTGCTTGAACGGTTCCTGCTTCACTAGGAAACGTAACCGAGAGATTGCGAATCTCAATTAATGAATCGGTAAGTTTTGTGTCAGACATAGAAGTGTCTTTAATGTTAGTCATGATGCTTTGCTCTTTTTTATACGAACTGAACCAGGGTCAAATGCATCGCGCAAACCATCACCAATAAAACTGACCGCCAAAACAGTCATTACCAAAATCGAACCGGCAAAAAGAAACAACCACGGATAAGTAAAGGCCGCGCCAGTCCCTTCTGCGATAAGCGTGCCCAGAGAAACATCAGGTGCCTGCACACCAAAACCTAAATATGAAAGACCAGTTTCAGCAAGAATCGCGCCACCAACGTTGAGTGTTCCAGCAATTATTAAAACTGATGCCATATTCGGCAAAAGATGTCGCACAATAATTGTTTGAGTAGGCACTCCCATATATTTTGCTGCACGAACAAAATCTCGCTCGCGCAAAGTCATCGCTAAACCACGCACAACGCGCGCCGAGATCATCCAGTCAAAAACTGTTAGACCTACAACAAGTAATAGCCAAGTCTTGCCTTGATAAAACCTTGAAAGAATTACGAGAACTAGAAACGATGGCAACACGAGCAATAGGTCGACAAACCACATGATTACTCGATCAGTGCGACCCCTTAAATAGCCAGCGAAAGAACCAACAATTGCCGAAAGTCCAGTCGAAAATACAGCCACCAGCAAACCGATGATTAAAGATTTCTGCAGACCACGAACCGTTTGAGCAAAGACATCGACGCCGACCTGGGTAGTACCAAACCAGTGAGATTTAGAAGGTGCTTTGAGCAAACTCGTGAAATCACTTTCTGCGTAACTCCACTTTGCAAAAAATGGGCCACCAAAAGCCAGTACAAACATGAAACCGATGACCCAAAGACCAAATACTGCAGTCTTGTTGCGAAAGAACCTGCGGCGAATTAATTGTCCCCGCGAAATACGCTCAATTGAAGTCGCAACTTCGGTTGTCATGCTCGCGACCTAACTCTTGGGTCAAGAATCGCCAAAATAATGTCAGCTAGAAAACCTGAGAAAAGAACCAACACGGCAGTGAAAGTTACGAACGCACTCACCGAGTTGATGTCATTCTTCCCAACAGATGAAATAAACCACTGTCCCATGCCGTACCAACCATAAATTGTCTCAGTGAAAGCAGCACCAGCGATTAGCAAACCAAAACCATATGCAAAAAAAGTTGCCATCGGCGAAATTGCAACTCGCAGGCCGTGACGAAATAGTGCCTGACGTTTTGTTAAACCTTTTGCTCGGGCCGTACGCAAGTGATCACTGCCCAAAACATCAAGCATCGTGCCGCGCTGATATCGCGAATAAAAAGAAATGCTACCAAGCGCGATTGAGAGTGTCGGCAAAATAAGATGCTGCAGGCGATCAGCAAAATGAGACCACCCCGAACCTTCAAGGCCTGATGTGTATTCACCCTGCGTAAAGAAAAACGTCGTGCCTATTGAGTCGTTAAATTTTATACCGGCGAACTTGAGCAGAACTGCGAGCAAAAATACTGGCGTTGACAAAATTAAGTAGGCAAATAAACTTGTGCCGCGATCAAATAAGTCGTATTGACGCACTGCGCTCGTTACACCGATGATCACACCGATCGTTGCACCCAAAATTGAACCAAGCAACAAAAGCCGAAGACTCACCCAGACTCGTCGTGAGAACTCTTCATTAACTTTGTTCTGCTCGAGATCTTCGCCGAAGTCGCCTTGAACTACGTTGCCTGCCCACTTGACATAGCGCGTTATAAATGGCACCTCATTGTTGACATTGGCACGATTGAGCACTGCGTCAATTGACTCTTTTGGAATCGGTGGATTGGCTGCCTCATAATTGCCCCGTGGGTAAAGCGCAACTGAGGCGATGAGATACCCAGCCGACGAAGCTATTATGACCATTATCAAAAAGTGAAAAAATCGTTTAGTTATATAGGAAAGCACCGAATCTCCAAAACCCTTATATCTATTAGCAAAACAACTGCCTGCACTAAATCACGAAGCCTATTGAAAGTAAACCCTGAGTGAACAAATAGTAAAATTTGTCAATAGCCTAAATTCAATACAAAAATAATAGCAACTAGTTAAGACTACTAATTTGCTACGAAAATACTCTAACCAAACACAAAAGGGGAAATAATGCGAATCAAATCGTTCAAGAGATTATCTGCTGTGGCACTCGCTATTGCACTGATTTCGCCGATGGGCCTGCTCAATCAGGCAAGTGCAAAGAAAGACGGTGGATCTCGTGACATCAACGAAGTTCCGGTCGCCAATCTCAAACCGGGTGGAGTTTTCCGGTTCGTCGTTGTTGACATCTGTCCAAACTTCAATACCAGCGCAATTGAAGGCAACCTTCTTAACTGCAGTCAGGTAATGAACACGATGTTGCCAAGCTTCATCTACTTTGACCAGAATGCGAAATTGCAAATCAATCTTGATTACGCTTCGGACGTCACGGCGTCAAAAGTTGCCGGAAAGCAAACTGTTACCTACACACTTAACCCAAAGGCAAAGTGGAGCGATGGCAAGACAATTGGTCTTGCAGACTTCGTTGGTATGTGGAACGCTCAGAAAAAAACTGGGCAGGGCTACAACATCACTTCAAGTGTTGGATACGAGAAAATCGAATCTGTCAAAAAGGGCAAGAATGCAAATGAGATCGTTGTAACTTTCAGCGAAATATATGCTGACTGGCAACCACTCTTCAGTGCTCTAAAACCAGCGGCACTCACTGCAACACCGGATGCATTCAATACTTCATGGAAGGCTGCACCTTTAGTTTCAGCTGGTCCGTTCAAGTTTGTTGGTGTCGACAAGACAGCAAAGACAATTACTGTCGAGCGCGACAAAAAATGGTGGGGTGCTCAAGCAGTTCTTGACACGATCATCTTTAAGGCCTTGCCACAGGTTGCACAAATCGACGCGCTTCTCAACGGCGAAATCGATTACATGGACGTCGGCAACGACATCAACGCTCTCAAGCGTGCCCGTGAGAACACGAAAATCAGTGTGCGCGTTGCTAAGGCTCCGACACACGAACACTTCACCTTTGGTCCTGTAACTGCAGTGACTCAAGATGTTGCTGTGCGTCAGGCGATCATGCTTTCAATCGACCGTTACCAAATTGCTACCGCAATTCAGGGAATCGTTGACCCGAAGGTTAAGCCAAACAACAACCACGTATTCCTTGACGGAACATCGTGCAACCAAGACAACACTGGCAACCTCGGCAAGCGCGATCTTGTTGCTGCTGCCAAATTGCTTGATGGTGCAGGTTGGGTTAAAGGTTCAGATGGCATTCGTGCAAAGGGCGGCGTTCGTCTCTCGGTCAAGTTGATTTACCCAAGCGGTAACGTCAACCGAAGTGACACAGTTCAACTTGCATCAGCGATGGCAAAAGAAGCAGGTATCGAATTGGTGCCAACTTTGATTCCAACAGCTGACTACTTCGGCAAATATGTGCTCGTTTCAAAATTTGAAATGGCCATCTTCGCTTGGGTTGGAACGAACTTCCCAATTTCGTCATCTAGCAACCTCTACAAGGTTGGTTCTGCACAGAACTTTGGCAACATTGGAAACTCAACAATTGATGGTCTGTTTACCAAGGCGAACAACATTCTTGACGCCACAAAGCGTTGCGCACTTGCCAACGAAGCGGACAAAGAGGTTTACAAAGTTGTTCACTCGATCACATTGTTTCAACGCAACAACGTTGTAGGTGTGCCAAAGAATGTCGCCAACTTCGGCGCATTCGGTTTCACATCAATTCAGTGGGAAAAAGTCGGGTTCTTAAAGACTAAGTAATTCGCAATTAATTCTGTTATTAGTGGGCGGTCCGAAAGGACCGCCCACTTTTTTGTCTGATCTTAACTTTTTAACAAGTTTAAATTTTATTTGCTCTTAAACGAACCAGGGTCTAAAGCATCTCGCAAGCCATCGCCGATGAAACTAACCGCGAGAACCGTAAATATAAGTGCTCCACCCGCGAAACAAAATAGCCACGGATACGTCAAAGCCGACTGCGTGCCTTCGGCAATCAAACTACCTAACGAGACATCTGGTGGTTGGACACCAAACCCAAGGTAAGACAATCCAGTTTCACTAAGGATTGTGCCACCAACATTTAACGTGGCATCAATAATTAAAATAGACGCAAGATTCGGAATCAAATGCCGAAAAACAATTTTTCGTGTAGGCATGCCCATATACCTAGCCGCACGAATAAAGTCACGCTCGCGAAGACTGAAAGCCATTCCACGCACGATGCGTGCAGTAATCATCCAGCCAAATGCTGCGAGTAATACTACAAATACAAGCCAAGTCCGTCCTCGATACAGCGGCGACATGATCGCAATTAACAAGAACGACGGCAATACGAGAAGCAGATCAACTAACCACATCAACGATCGGTCTGCACGACCGCCCAGATATCCGGCAAATGCACCAACTATTGCTGCGAGACCAGTAGAAAATAGTGCAACAAGCAAACCGATTATTAAAGACTTTTGTAAACCACGCAATGTTAATGCGTAAATGTCTCCACCTATTTGCGATGTGCCGAAAAAGTGTTCGCGTGATGGAGGCGTAAGCAAATAAAAAAAGTCAAGTTGATCCCATTTGTGTTTCGTAAAAAACGGACCAATAAAAGCCAACAAGAACATAAACGCAAGGACAAATAGGCCGACGACGGCAAGTTTGTTGCGAAAGAAACGGCGACGAACAAGTTGACCACGCGAGAGTCTTCGACTTTGCTCAAGACTTGCGGCTGAAAGTTCAACTGTGCTCAACGTAGTCTCACACGCGGATCGAGCGCCGCAACTGCAATATCTGCAATAAAGCCAGAGAGTAAAACCAGAATTGCCGAAAACAAAACAATCGCTGCTGTTGCATTGACATCATTGCTTTGTACAGAAGTGATGAACCACTGCCCCATGCCGTTCCAACCAAAAATTGTTTCTGTGAACGCCGCGCCAGTAATTAATAAGCCAAATGAGTACGCAAAAAAAGTTGTAAGCGGCAAAATCGCAACTCTCAGCCCGTGCTTAAATAATGCCTGACGCTTTGTCAATCCCTTCGCACGAGCAGTACGCAAATGATCGCTGCTCAAAACATCAAGCATCGCATTTCGCTGATAGCGCGAATAGAACGCGATACCGCCAAGTGTGATCGACAAAGTTGGGAGAATTAAATGCTGAAGACGATTTATAAAGAAACCAAAACTGTTGCCCTCGAACCCAGGAGAATATTCGCCAACAGTGAAAAGAAATGTGCTCCCAATTTTGTTGTTTAAATTAATTGCACCGAATTTAAGCAAAATCGCAATCAGAAAAACGGGTGCAGATAGAAACACATACGACAACACTCCGAAATAACGGTCGAAAAACTTGTACTGCCGAACTGCACTAAACACCCCGGCGACAACGCCGAGGATTGATCCAAGTATCGAACCAATCAGCAACAACCTAAGGCTGACCCAAATTCTTCTGCTCATTTCGTAATTAACTGATTTTTCGCTAAGGCTTGTACCGAGGTCTCCTCTAACAACGTCACTAACCCAAACGACGTAACGCTTGACGATCGGGACTTTATCGTTCATATTTAGATCATTCAGTTTTTTATCAATCGAACTGGCTGGAATCGGGGGGTTTCGACCTTCAAAATTCGAGCGGGGATTTAAGGCGACTGCAGCCAGAAGGTATCCCAAAGTAGATGCAAGAACCACCAACAACAGGAAGTTAAGAAACCGTTTATATATATATGTAATCAAGTCTTAATCCTGCTTAGTTGAGCCAATTTTGAAGTTGATGCTTATCTCTATATTGTTACGTCAATAGTGAATTCTAAACCAACCAAAGGAAAACATATGAACAAACAGCTAATTCGCAGATTTTCGATTGCTGCGGTCATTGCCCTGCTTCCGGTTCTAGGCGCACCTGGTGCGACCAACGCCGCGAAAAAAGGTGGCGACGGCCCGGACGTAAATGAACAACCGGTGGCGAAACTAAAACAAGGTGGAACGTTTGTCTGGGCGATTAATAATATTCCTGACAACTACAACACCAGCACAGTGGACGGCAACACAGCAGACACCAGTTACATCATGGGAGCAACCCAGCCTGGTTACTTTAGTGTTGACAAAACTGGTGCATTAGTTGTAGACCCGAACTATGCAAGCAGCGTCGTCTTAACATCAAAAAGTCCGCAGGTAGTTACATACACTTTGAATCCAAAAGCTGTATGGAGCGACGGAAAACCTATTTCTGTTGCCGACTTCGCCGGAATGTGGAACGCTAATAGCGGAGCAAACCCGGCGTATGAAACAGTTTCAACAACCGGCTACGAAGATATCGGATCGGTCAAAAAAGGAAAAGGCGCTAACGATGTAGTTGTAACTTTCAAAACGACTTATGCCGACTGGCAAGGTTTGTTTGGTGGCTTACTTCCTGCTTCAGTGACTGCGACTCCAGCTGCATTCAATACTTCTTGGCAGACTGCTCCGACACTTACTGCTGGACCATTTAAATACTCGTCAACAGACTTGACTGGTTCAACGGTCACACTCGTGCCAAACACCAAGTGGTGGGGAACAAAGCCAGTACTTGACAAAATCATCTACCGAGCGATTCCTCCGGCAACTCAGCTTGACGCGCTGGCCAATGGTGAAGTTGACTACATCGATATTGGACCAAGCGCACCAAACTTCACGCGTGCTTCGACACTGCCAGATATCACTGTGCACGTGTCCAAAGCGCCGAACTATCGTCACATGACGTTTGGTAGCAAGACTGCGTTAAGCCAGGACCTCACAATTCGTCAAGCGATCATGATGTCAATCGATCGCAGCACAATTGCTCGTGCAATGATTGGACCAATTGATCCAAACATCACCTCGCTAGACAACCATGTGTTCGTCAAGGGCCTTTCTTGCTACACCGATAACTCGGGGATTTACGGCAAGCAAAACTTGCAGAAAGTAAACCAAATGCTTACCGCAGGTGGTTGGACTGGTTCTCCAGTACGCAAAAACAAAGACAAGGTTGAATTAAAGATTGCAATCACAATTCCGTCTGGTGTGCCAACGAGTGCTCAAGAAGCCCAATTGATGCAAGCAATGCTTGCGCCAGCGGGTATCGCTCTTGAAATTCGAACCGTGCCGCTTGGTGATTTCTTCTCCAAGTACATCACTCCTGGTGATTTTGAAATGACAGTATTCACTTGGATTGGCGGAGTATTCCCAATCTCTGGTGCCACTGGAATTTTGACAACAACCGGTGAGCAGAACTACGGCAAAATTGGAAATGCCTCAATTGACGCGTTGTTTGTTAAAGCCAATAAAGAACTTGATCCTGTCAAGCGCTGCAAATTGGCCAACCAAGCAGACAAGTTGGTTTGGCAGGCTGGTCACTCAATGATTAACTACCAGCGTCCAAACGTAACTGCGACCGATAAGAAGCTCGCCAACATGGGCTCGTTCGGTTTCACAAGTTTGGATTACACAACGATTGGATTCATGAAGTAATTAGCAATTAATTCTGTTATTAGATAGTGGGCAGCCCGCAAGGGCTGCCCACTTTTTTTATGCGGTTTTTAAGTTATGAATTTGCGTAAGCGGCGTAGCCAGTGACTTCGAGTTCATCGGCCAGTTCTGGGCCCGCACTCCTGACGATTCGGCCATTAGTCAAAATATGAACGAAGTCTGGCTTGAGTTGATCGAACAATCTGCTGTAGTGCGTAATAACTAGTACGCCAAGTTTTGTTTCATGAGTTGCATCTTCAACTCGTTGCGCACAATCGCGCAGGGCGTCGATATCAAGACCTGAGTCAAGTTCGTCAAGAATCGCAATTTTGGGTTGCAAGACTGCAAGTTGCAAAGTTTCACTTCGCTTTTTTTCGCCACCAGAGAAGTCGACATTTACTGAACGCGTCACCAACTCTGGGTCGAAACCAATTCGCTTGGCTTCGACCTCAATAAGTTTTTTGAGTTCGCTTGAATTACGGCTGCGTGTGTCTAGTGCGGCTGCCATTGCCTCTTGCAACATCACTCCAGGTATCTCAGTTGGGTATTGCATAATCAAATGCAAGCCGGCAATCGCCCGTTGCCAAGTCGGTAATGCAAGCATGTCTACCCCATCAAGGGCAACTGAGCCACCAGTAACTGTGTAACCCGGTTTGCCCATTAGTGCCGCCGACAAAGTTGATTTGCCTGCACCGTTAGGACCCATCACGGCATGAACTTCGCCGGACTTAATTGTCAACGAAACGTCATTAAGAATCTGCGCACCACCAACTGATACTGCAAGATTTTTGATTTCTAGTGTTGTCATTTGTTAGACCTCATTCGATCTCGATTACAACTTCGCCGTTTTCGACTGTTGCAACATAGACAGGCACTGCCTGAGTCGCCGGCAAAGTGTTTGGCTTGCCAGTTTCAAGACTGAAAGAACTGGCATGTCGAACACATTCAATTTCTTTGGTGTCGCAGAAAACTTCACCCTCAGAAAGAGCCACATCGGCGTGACTGCACTTGTCGCTGATCGCATAAACCTTATTTTCTATTCTTACGACAGCGATGGCACGAGTGCCAACAACAAAACGCCTGACTGAACCAGACACAAGTTCATCAAATTGACAGACAACTGATTTCATGGTTTTGCCTTATTGTTCTGAGACGATTCACCGAGAAGTTTTATGCTGACTCGCTCTCGTAAATCTGAGATAAACGGCACCGAAGGCAGGCGATCGAGCACTTCACCAAAAAAACCGAGTACGACAAGTCGCTCGGCAATTTCTGGCATGATTCCGCGACTCTCAAGATAAAACCGTTGCTCATCATCAACTGGGCCAACTGTGCTGGCATGACTGCATTTCACGTCATTCGTTTCGATTTCGAGATTTGGCACGCTTTCTGCCCAAGCGCCATGCGACAAAGTGAGATTGCGATTGGTTTGAAATGCCTCTGACTTTGTTGCGTTCTCACGAATTCGAATCAAGCCGGTGTAAACACTTTTTGCAGTGTCTTTGACTGCACCCTTGAATAACAAACTGCTGTGCGTTCGTGGGGCGGCATGATCTTGCAAGGTTCGAAAGTCGTGCATCTGAGCCGAGTCAGCAAAATATAAAGCAACCTGTTGCGAGTTCGCACCTTGTCCTTCGAGACGAACCTCGGCACGAACACGGGCATAATCGCCACCGAGTGCAACCGTAAACAATTTCATCATCGAATCGCGCTGCCCTACGGCCTGCTGGTAGCCAATTTGCCATGTTGCTGTGCCGAGTTCGTTAATCGCCACGTATGTAACCCGGGCTGATTGCGCGGCACGCACGTCTACAACTGGCACGATTAGCGACTCAATATCATTGCCAGAAATAAATCGCTCAACTACTGTAACTTCGCTGTTTTCTTGTGCATCAATTACCAGACGCGGATACACGACAACACCAGATTGATTTAACGAGTGAGTAACAATTATTGGCTCTGTGACAACTTGGTTGCGCGCTACAGAAATAGCAGTGACTTGGGCGTGCCGCAGGTTGAGTTCTTCAAAAAGATCTACGGGTTCGCGGGGCACGACCTGTGATGCATCTGCGACGAGCGACTTCAAAGAATCTTGCGTAGCGTCGATTTTTGTCGTGACTTGGCCGAGTTGATATTGATCTAAGTTCAGTTCGCCGATACGGCTGTATCGCCAGATCTCTTCGTCGACGGTCGGCAGCGTGAGTGTGCTCATTTGCGTTTG
>BJGF01000060.1 GCA_014190295.1 Actinomycetes bacterium
GACACGAAGTCGCAAGCGACTATCCACTCGTCACTCACAGCGATCAGGCTGCAGTTTGTGGAAGTTTGTGTTCGATGAAAAAACCTTCGTCTTTAGCCTGACGTCGCAACGCATAAACAACCTCACGCAATGCCGAAAACGTGCTTGGGTGCGGCGGTGGGAGTTGATCTTTGATTGCATGGTGCAAGTTCTTCAGCTGGTGAAATGGCACAGATGGATAGATGTGGTGCTCAATGTGGTAGTTCATGTTCCAATAAATCCATCGATTGAGAGGCCCCATATAAACGGTGCGGGTATTGAGTCGATGGTCGGTGGTGTTCTCGGCAAGACCCGCATGTTGAGTTACGCCCAGTACAACTACAAACCAGTGACCATAGATGCTTGGTAAGCCGATGAACATCAGCGGTTCAAAACTTTTGATCTGCCAACTCACAACAACTGTTGCAATCAGAATTGACAAATAAACTCGTGATGCCCATCTTGAAATTCGGTAAGTCTCTGCAGGTTGAAAGTCTTTTTGGTTATCGGTCATTTTGCCGAACGCATTTTGTATCCATTGCTTCAATTCGGCAGGGAAAGCACCGAAACTTACGAGCTCGAGCAAATATTTATAGAACGGCACATTGCGCTTGAAAGCGATTTCGGCGTCTCGGCCGACAATGATCGTGTCAGAGTGGTGACGAGCGTGGCTCCAGCGCCATGTTTCTGGTTCACGAAAAACCATAAATGATGCAATGTAATAAACAACATCGTTCATCCACTTCGTGCGAAAGGCAGTGCGATGGCCAGTTTCGTGCCAACGCGAATCACTCATCGAGCCGTACAGCACACCGTAGACAGCGAACGCGGGCACGGCCCACCAAGAACCCCAACTGCGATGGGCGAGATAGCCAAAGACACCCAGTGCAATTAACCATGATGCAACGTGTAACGCAGCGAGTCCGTTGCTTCGCGCCATAAATTTTTTCATCATCTCGCGGTCGACTTTTGGTTTATACCAATCGGCATCAATCAGTCCGTTCACTTCGGCAAATTTCGCTTCAGGACCACCAACTGTGTAATCGCGCATTAACCAAGAATAGTTGAGAGCAACTACGAATCTCGCAATTGTGCTATTCGTCACTTGCCAATTGGCCGCTTGGGCGGACCCTATTTCTTGCGTTGAAAGACATTGACCTTTGCGCAGTCACCGTAGTGTGGGCTGCCAACTTCGTAGACATTGACAAGATGAATTTCGGGTTGTGTGATAACGCCAGTTTCGACGATGTTTTTAATCGTTGAGGCAAAACCCCGTGCTTCAAAATGCTCGGCGTTGATGCCAATCACGAACCATCCATCCACACGCACAAGATCGATTAATGCAACGAGTGTTTCGGGGCCAAGATGCCCGTGCGTGAATGTGCCAGCGGTTGTCATTGCATCAAATGTTTGTTTGGGCAAGCTGGCGGTCAAATCAACTTCGAGTAAGTTGCGATACACAGGCGATCCATCAATTCGCGCAAGAAGCGAGGCTTGTTTCAGCATCTCTGGCGAGATGTCGTAGCCATCGATAGTTATATCTGGTCTGAGATTCGCGAGATAACTTCCGACGGCACCCGTACCGCAACCAATATCTACCACGGCAGTAATCGCTATTTCTGAAACGTATTTGGCGAATAGTTGGGCAACTGCACGCGGATAAACATATTTATTTGCATTAATAAAAGTCTCGTTATAGGTCTGCGCCCACTGGGCGTAAAGTCGCCGATTGTCGTCTGGTGTTTTTACTGCATACGCATCAGCCAGATCTATTTGATTTTGGGGCTGATCGTGCCCACTCTCAGACATTGTTGAAGGTTACAGATTTGCTAGCGGCCCTGCCAGTTTGGTTTGCGTTTTTCGGCATATGCTTTTGCTCCTTCTTGGGCATCAAGCGAATCAATCGCGCTGCGATATGAGCTGTTGTTGCGCAGAATATTCATTGCGTCAGAGGTAGCGACGTTCTCTAGTGATCGCATCAGATCTAAAACAGCAGTAACGCTGAGTGGTGCAGACTGGCAGATGCGTTCAGCGAGTCGGCGTGCGGCAGCCAGCAGATCATCAGCAGTTGCAACTTCGTTTACAACTCCCCAAGATTGTGCTTCAGCGGCCGACATTCGTCGCCCGGAGATCAGCATCTCGCGCGCAATATTTGCGGGCAAAACTCTTGGCAGACGAATTGTCGCGTTGTCAGCGATCAATCCGAGTGTTGCTTCAGGCAAAAAGAACTCAGCATGCTCAGCGGCAACAATTAGGTCAGCCGCCAGTGCAATCTCAAATCCACCGCCAACAGCCATGCCATTGACTGCTGCGATTATTGGTTTTGGGCGAAACTTAAGTTCGCAGATGCCACCGAAACCACCCACACCATAATCAGATTCAAAGGCTTCGCCTTCGCTCGCAGCACCTAGATCCCATCCTGCTGAAAAAAACTTTGAGCCTGCGCCGGTCAAGATTGCGACACGCAATTTCTCATCATGCATAAACGATTCGAAAATTGAACTCATCTCGCGGCTCGTCGGCGCATCAATCGCGTTGGCTTTTGGGCGATTGATTGTTACTTCTAAAATTTCGTTATTGCGAATTACTTCGACGCTCATTGCTGAGTCGCAATCATCAGAGCATCGACGGCGACAGCGGTATTGGGTGTCACTAGCACAGGATTTAATTCAATCTCTACTAAGTTGTTATTCATCGCCGTTGAAATGACATTTTGAATCAACGCAACAAGCGCATTTAGATTGCCTGCTGGCTTGCCACGAAAGCCATTTAACAGCGGGGCGATTCTCAGTTTGGCCAGAGAGCCAAGAATCTGTTCGTCGTCTACTGGTGCCAGAAGAAAAGTCGTATCGCGCCATAATTCTGTATAAACACCACCTGCGCCCAGAGTAATCAACCAACCAACAGGGGCATCGCGACGAATGCTCACCAAAACCTCGGCCACGACGTTGACAACTGTCTGTTCAACCAGAAATTCATTGATCTCACTCGGCATCATCGCCAAGGCTGAATCAAGTTCATGTTTGTTTTGCAGACCAACTTTCACTGCACCCACTTCGCTTTTATGCGCAAGCCCTAAACCTTTGAGCGTTATTGGAAAGCCAATTTTGCTCGCCATGTCTGCAATGTCTGAGCGCGCGCATCGCACTCCAGTTGGAACATCGACGCCATTTTTCTGGAGCATCAATTTGGCGTCAGCCTCATCAATTAGTTTCGTCTTAAGTGCGGTCACGACTTGAGCCGGTGGGTCACCAGCCTGATTATCAGCAAGCCAAGCCGCTGCATTAAGCGCGACGAGCGCTTCATGTAGCCCTTGCAACACAACCAAGTTTGCTGCGTGGGCTGCATCTCGAATTGCGAGTGTTGTGCATTCTGGCAATGTTGCAACTATGACACCGCGTTTATTTGTGGCTTGAGCCGCATCACCTAGTGATTGTGCAGCAATCACCCAAGTCTGTGAATCTTGATCATCTCGTGGGGGAGTATCGAGAATCAGAAGCGTTGCATCTTGTGGCCCGTCCATAACTTGTGTAAAAGTTTTCGCTGTCGCAGCACGATCACCCCACATAAATGTGTGATAGTCAAATGGATTTCCAACTGTCACGAGTTCGGTCAGCGTTGAACTAATTCGTGCATGCTGTTCGGTTGAAAACGGCTCAAATCGCAACGAGGTTTTTTCACTGAGATCGGCGACTAGTGATGCTTCTCCACCCGAGCAAGAAAGTGAAACTAGTTTGTTGCCAGTAAGGGCGCCACCTTGGTCAAGAAGTTTTAAGGTTTCAATCAGTTCAATTGGTGTATCAACCATCGCTACACCGCATCTTTCGAACAACGCTTCGTATGCACTTCGACGACCAGCAAGTGATGCCGTATGTGACGCGGCGATCATTGCACCCGCTTGGCTGCGACCTGTTTGTAATGCAACAATGCGCAAATTGCGTTTGTTTGCGTAATAAGCCAACTTCGCAAAACGCACCGGATCAACGATTGCTTCGATGAACAATCCGATGGCAGTCACTCGACTGTCGTTGATGAAAACTTCGAGACACTCTTCGATGCCAGCAACAGCTTGGTTGCCAACTGTTACAAGATATGCAAGATTCAAACCTCGTTGTTGCAAAGTTATGTTCAAGCCGACGTTTCCGCTTTGGCTAACGATCGCTACGCCACTAGTTAAAGACTTGCAGCCGTGCTGGTCGGGCCACAGTGCAACACCGTCAAGCGCATTGATATAGCCATAGCAATTCGGACCGAGCAACGGCATCGTTGCTGCTGCCGTCACGAGTTTTTCTTGCAACGCAATACCGTTGAGTCCAGATTCGGCAAATCCAGATGCGTAACAAACGGCGCCACCTGCACCAATTTTTGCCAATTGTTTTACGACGTCGATTGTTGCGTTGCGATTAACAGCAACGAAAGCAACATCGGGAGCACTTGGAAGATCTGCGACAGATTTAAAGCATTTAATTCCAGCCAGTGTTTCACGAGTCGGATGAACAGGCCACAACTCGCCAGTAAAGCCAAGTTTGAGACATTGTTCGATAACGCTCTGTGCAGGACTTGTGCCAAACAGTGCAATTGAACGCGGGTTGAGCGTTCTTGCAAGCAGTTGGTCAGCCACCATGAGGACGCAATAATGCTCGCGAAATAATGTGTCGTTGAATTTCGCTTGTTCCGTCCCAGATGCGGTCAACACGAGTATCGCGCCACATGCGCTCCAACGGAAGTTCATCCATCAATCCCATGCCACCAAAAATCTGTATTGCTTCATCTGTCACGAACTGACACATTTCACTTGAAAACACTTTGGCCATCGCAACTTCGGTATCACTGAAGTTGCCGGCAGCGTCATTGAACGCCGCACGTAAAGTTAATAATTCTGCGGCGTCAAGTTGTATTTGCATATCGGCCAGTTTGAATGACACACCTTGAAACTTGCCAATTTGCTGACCAAATTGTTCGCGCGTTGCCGCCCATTCGACGGCCAATTTGAGTGCACGACGAGCACGCCCAACACAAACAGCGGCAACTTGAAGTCGTGTAGCGCCAAGCCATTCGTTTGCGGCATCAAACCCGTTGTGTTCTTCGCCGAGCACATTTGCACCTGGCACACGACAGTTATCAAAATTGATAATCATGTTGTGGTAACCATTATTTGAAACACAGTTGTAGCCCTTGACTCGCTCACAACCTTTTGAATCAAAATCAATCAGAAAACCAGTGATTTTCTTTTTGGTTCCTTTTGGTGTTTGCTCTTCGCCGCTCGCAGCAAATAAAATCACATAATCGGCCATGTCGGCGTGTGAAATAAAATGCTTCGTTCCATTAATGATCCAATCTTTGCCATCACGGGTTGCGGTGCATTTCATCCCGCGAACATCTGATCCGGCATCAGGTTCAGACATTGCAAGACACTCGACGCGATCGCCTGTAATTGTTGGTACAAGATATTCGGCGATTTGATTGTCTTTGCATGCTCGCAAAATATTGCTTGGTCGCGCAACGACGTAATGTAATGCATAAGAGGTGACCCCGAATTCGCGATCTACCAGCGTCGTGTCAAACGAATTGAGTCCGCCACCACCAAGTTCGGTTGGCATATTGCATGCGTAGAGCCCGGCGTCAATCGAGCGTTGTTTAATTTGTTTGACAAGATCTGGAGAGACTTTGCCTTCACGCTCAACTTTTTCTTCGTGCGGGATTAACTCACGCTCTGTAAATGTTCGAGTCGTATCAACGATCATTTCTTGTTCTTGGGTTAAGCGAAAGTCCATGGTCTATTCTCTCAGTTCTTGTGCTTGATTTTCATGGTTCGACCAACTTCTGGCGGGGTGTCGAGAGTGCGGTGGCTAGCCATGATTGCGGTCAAGGCCAGGGCTACCGGTGGTTTGATCGCCGATGATTTGGCCGCCTTTGAGTCAACGTGCAACAACATTTGTTCGCAGGTTGACAGGCGGTCACCGGTTATGACGTTAAACATTTCATGGTTAAAGTGCAATCGTTTCATGTCAAAATCAAGCACTTGAGTTGTAACTCTTAATGAGTCGCTAAGTGCTGCTTCACGTTCGTAAATTATGTGGGTCTCAACGGTGTAAAACGAACTTCCAGCGTCACGATATGCATCGTCGACGCCGATGAATTGAAACAAAACATCTGACGCCCAGCCAAACACGGTTAAATATGCAGCCTCTGTCATGTGATTGTTGTAGTCGACCCACTCTGGGACAACATTGCACCGGTAGACGTCCAATGGCGCGGTAACTTTTTCGCCAACTCTCCAGGCACTGACTTCTTGTCGCAGAATTTCGGTCATTTAATGCTTTGACCCACGAATCGACCAACTCCATCTGGCTTAGGCAACTTCGCGTGTGCTTTGGCAATTGGCTCGAGCAACACGAGCAACTCTGATCCGATTGGGCATGCTTTTTTGAGTTTGGTATCTACATGCAGATAAATATGTTCGCCAGATGCAACGATCGTGCCGTCAGTTTGTGCCATCACCGAATGAAGGTGAACTTTCTTGGCGTCCAGCGAAATGACTTGCGCCGTTACTACGATTTCGTCACCAACCCTGCTTTCGCTGATATATCGAACATGGCTCTCGAGAGTAAAAAACGATCGACCAGTTGCGAGATAGTCATTTGAAAATCCGATTGATCTAAAAAACACATCTAGTGCTTCGCTTGAGAGTTGCATATATCGGCTGTCATTCGTGTGACCGTTGTAGTCGGCCCAGTCAGCAGTAATTCGTCGACGCTGCACTTCGATCGGCGCCTCTATTTTTGTTGGTGCAGCGGTGGCACCACTAAAAAGTTTCTTCTCGTATGCCGACAAAGTTTCACCAGCACCAAATCCGACTTGCTTAAGCCCTTGCATCACGGCAACTAAGCAGTCATCGCGCAAAACTTCTAGTTCACGAATTGTTCGAGTTCCGGCTTGAGCATCAGATTGCGAAACAATTTTCTCAAGCAATACATCATCGAGTTCAGGCACATTCATAAATTTCGTCCACGGCCATTTAAGTGTCGGGCCAAACTGCGCCATAAAGTGACGCATTCCGGCTTCGCCTCCAGCAATGCGATAGACCATGAACGTTCCCATGAACGACCAACGCAATCCAGCACCAAACCGAATTGCATCATCAATTTCTTCTGCAGTAGCAATACCATCATTGATCAGCCAAAGAGCCTCTCGCCACATTGCTTCCATCAATCGGTCAGCGACAAAACCATCAATTTCTTTTTTCAACATCAATGGTCGCATGCCAATTAATTCGTATACATCTCGAGCGCGTTCGCGTGCAGCAACAGTTGTTTTGTCGCCACCGCAAATCTCAACTAGCGGCAACAAATAAACAGGATTAAACGGGTGGCCAACAACCAGTCGTTCAGGAAACGTCATGTCACGCTGCAACTGACTTGGCAAAATGCCCGACGTTGATGAACCAAATACAACATCGGCTGGCGCCACTCGGCTGGCTCTTGCGAGAAGTTCTTGCTTAAGTTCAACTCGCTCCGGCGCACTTTCTTGCACAAAGTCAACGTCGGTGACCGCTGCTTCAGGGGTATCGACAAATGTGATCGTGCCTTCTTTGGGCAAGGGTGCAAGAGTTAATTTGGCGTAGGCGCGCCGAGCGTTGGCCATGACTTCGCCGATTTTGCGTTGTGCCTGCGGGTCAACATCATAAATTTTTACGTCGTAGCCGTTGAGTACAAAGCGCGCGGCCCAACCGCCGCCGATGACACCACCACCGAGCAGACCAATTGTCTTAAGTTGCTTACTTGTTGTCACGAGTGTTTCGTGAGTTGAAGTTTTTTGCGAACTGCTTCTGGGCCAATAATATTGACATTCATATTTTCGAGAATCTTCACGGCACGAGAAACGAGGTCGGCATTTGAAGCCATTTCTCCGCGCGAAAGATAAATATTGTCTTCAAGACCAACACGCACATTGCCACCTGCAAGCGCAGCCATAGCCACGAACGGCAGTTGCATTCGGCTGATTGAAAACGCCGAAAAAATTGCACCTGGAGGCAGTTGATGCACGAGCGCCATAAATGTCGTCGGATCATCTGGTGCACCGTAGGCGATGCCCATACAAAGTTGAATCATCACAGGGTCATCAAGCAGACCTTCGGCAATTAAATCTTTAACCATCACAAGATGACCTGTATCGAATACTTCGAGTTCGGCGCGCACCCCGAGTTTTTGAACTTGTTTGGCCATCGATCGCAAAACACTCGGCGTGTTGACCATGATGTAGTCGCCACCTGATGAAAAGTTCATCGTGCCACAATCGAGTGTGCAAATTTCTGGCTTCAAGCGTGCAACATGGGCGAGGCGTTCTGTTGCGCCGACCATGTCAGTGTTGGCTGCATCGACAGGCAAAACTTTTTCATCGCCACCAAGCACTAGATCTCCACCCATGCCCGCAGTGAGATTTAAAACCACGTCAGTATTTGAAGACCTGATGCGGTCTACAACTTCGGCATAAAGATCTACATCACGTGAACCCTTGCCGGTCTTCGGATCGCGTACGTGAATGTGCACAACTGCTGCGCCTGCCTTGGCTGCGTCGAGCGCCGATTCTGCAATCTGCTGTGGCGTTACGGGCACCTTGTCGCTCTTGCCCGTTGTGTCTCCTGCGCCGGTCACCGCACACGTAATGAAGACGTCCCAATTCATAGCAATTAGTTTATAGGCGTGACAGTTCGTGGTGAAATCGTATGGAAGCCAGATGCGAAGCGCGCGAAAACTAGTCGGCTACAGCAGTTTGGTGGTTCTAAGAAATTTACAGATCTTCATAAATGGTCTGTTGCTTCACCCGATGAGTTTTGGGCGCAGATTTGGGATTTTTGCGGCGTCGTAGGTGAACGTGGAAGCCAAGTTATTGAACGGTCTAAAAGCCCTGAAGATCCTTCGCTTGAATTTATTTCAACTAAGTTTTTTCCGCAGTCGAATTTAAGTGTCGTCGAAAACTTTCTTCGTAAATCTGGTAATGACGAAGCAATTGTTGCCATTGACGAATCTGGCAAACGTACGACACGAACTTGGGATGAACTGCGATCGAGAGTCGCGAGTTTTGCGGGTGCACTCGAAAATCTCGGAGTTGTTGCAGGGGACCGTGTAGTTGCGTGGTTGCCGAACACGATTGAAGCAATCGAAACGATGTTGGCAACTGCCTCGATCGGCGCCGTGTTCTCATCTTGCTCGCCGGATTTCGGAGCACAAGGGGTGCTCGACCGATTCAGTCAAATCTCACCAAAAGTCTTAGTCTCGACCGAATCCTATATATATGGTGGAAAGAAATTCGATTGTCTTGAGCGATTGTCGGTTATCAGGGCTGGTCTTCCAACGCTTACCAAGACGTTGCTTGTTAGTTCAAAAGATTCAAATGATGTTTCGAATACCGACAAGAGCATTAATGATTACGAGATGTTCATTGCATCAGGAGCGACAAAACCAGTAGCGCCAAAAAGATTTAATTTTGATCATCCGTGGTATGTGCTCTATTCATCAGGAACAACCGGCGTGCCGAAATGTATTGTGCATCGAACTGGCGGGGTGCTGTTGCAACACTTGAAAGAGCATCAACTTCATTGTGATATTCGTGACGGTGACCGTGTCATGTACTTCACGACAACCGGGTGGATGATGTGGAACTGGCTCGTTTCGGTATTGGCCAGTGGTGCAACGGCCGTGCTCTATGACGGTTCGCCGAGTTTTCCGACGATGACTCGCTTGTTCGATATTTGTCAAACTGAAAAGATCACTTTGCTTGGCACTTCGGCAAAATTTATTGACTCTGCTCGCAAATCTGATATCGCACCGATTATTTCGCACGATCTAGCAGCGCTGAGAACTATTTGTTCGACTGGCTCACCTCTTGCTCCAGAAGGCTTCGGCTGGGTGTATGAAAAAGTTTCAAAGATTGTGCATCTGGCTTCGATCTCTGGTGGCACAGATATTTGTGCATGTTTTGTTGGTGGTGATCCAACATCGGCGGTTTATGCTGGAGAAATTCAACGACCGTGTCTTGGCATGGCAAGCGATGTGCTTAATGAATCTGGTGGTTCACTTCGAGAAAATTTTGACGTGCCAGGAGAACTCGTTTGTCACCAGCCGTTTCCATCGGTGCCACTTGGTTTCTGGGCAGATGGTGCGATTGATTTTCCTAATCCGAACAACCCTGGACCAAAGTTTCGCGCCGCATACTTCGAACGATTTCCGGGCATGTGGAGTCACGGAGATTTCGCATCGTGGACCAACCACGGTGGCATGACGATTCACGGTCGTAGCGATACGACGCTCAACCCAGGTGGCGTGCGAATTGGTACCGCTGAGATTTATCGCGTCGTCGAGCAACATTCAGATGTACTCGAAAGTCTCGTATTCGGTCAAGACTTCGATAACGATGTGCGGATCGTTTTGGCTGTGCGACTCGTGACCGGAGCAACAATGACGAGCGAACTCGTCGCCGATCTCAAATTGCGCATCCGCAACGCCTGCACACCTAGACATGTGCCAGCAATTGTGATTGCTGTCGCTGATTTGCCGCGCACTCGAAGTAACAAACTCGTCGAACTCGCTGTTGTCGATGCAGTCAACGGACGACCAGTGCGCAATGTCGAAGCGATTGCTAATCCTGAAGCAATAACTGCGATAGTTGAGGCCCTTAAATAAATATCTTTTCTGCTATTTAATAGTTCGGTGTGAGTGCTCGTACTGGTAGATAATCGTCGATTTCGAGAGCGTCAAAACCACTGATAAACAAAGCATCGAGCGCGGGCGATCTTGCTTTATCTCGTGTGGCATGAGCGAACGCATCGCGGATTTGTTGCAACTGCAAATCGGTGGTTGAACTATGCGTAATAATTGGCAGACACGGCACGAGTGGACCTGTGCAAATAACAAATAAGTTTGAAATTATTTCAGGATAAATACGTTTCAGGTGCGCGAGAGTCACACTGTCAATTGATGCGACATCGGCCTCACCGCGACTCAACATTCGCACGCTCTCAAGGTGCGAACCAGAAATACGAACATCCCCGCGCCACGTCTCTTGGGGGCCGTGAATTGCCGCAATCAAACTGAT
>BJGF01000061.1 GCA_014190295.1 Actinomycetes bacterium
AAAACACGAACCAACTCATTTGCCCCCGATTGATCGCCGGTGATCGCTTCAACACCAGCCCACTGCACAAACTGTGCGGTACAACTCTCTTCATTGGTGTTCAATTTCGAAATTCGATCTACGATTTCGGTTGGCCCGATTGCGGCACCCAGACGCCAACCTGTCATCGCGAACTTCTTCGAAAATGTATACAGAATTACGGTGCGCTCGAGCATGCCCGGCAGCGACACAATACTTTTGCTTTCTCCGGCATATCGAATATCAAAATATGCCTCATCAGCCAGAACCCAGAGATTGTGCTTAATCGCCAAATCAGCAAGAGCCTGACGTTCGGAATCTGTCATTTCGGCCGCGAGTGGATTCTGCTGATCGTTAATAATTAGGGCTTTTGTTTTTGAAGAAATCTTCGACGACAAATAATCTAAATCGATTTGAAAACCATTTTCAGTGTCGAGATAGCGATAAGGCACAGCCACACCATCGTTGAACTCGATTTGGCTTTCATAAATCGGAAAACCCGGATTCGGATACAAAACTTCGTCACCCGGGTTCATCACACTGCGCAAAAATTTGCTGATCACTGGCTTACCACCTGGTTGCACGGCAATATTTTCGGGGGCGAAGAATACATTTCGTTGTTCGCCAAGGCTGCTTGCGAGTGCCGCACGAAGAGGTGCGATACCTGCATTTGGACAGTACCCAGTTTTTCCTTCAGTCACGGCTCGTTGCATCGCCGCGGAAATATTTTCGGGAGTCGCCAGGTTTAGGTCACCAAGGTGAAACGGAAATACCTCGTTACCTCGTGACGTCCAATCTGCCGCTGTAGCCGCAACTGCGAAAGCCGTTTCGGTACCCAGACGATTTAGTCGATCTGCCAATCTCATAGTTCTCCATTTCGGTAATGCAATAAATACTCGCTAAATACTAGACACTTGAAACAAATTATTGTCGGGCTGGCGGGATTTGAACCCACGACCTCTTGTCCCCCAGACAAGCGCGCTAACCAAGCTGCGCTACAGCCCGCAACATCCATAACTCTAGGCAAGTCAAATAAACAACGACACAATTCTCCAACCGAGATAGATGACTAGACAAACAACTAGAAGTTTGAAATGCCATGGCACTTTTTCTGAGCCTGGTTCACCACTTGCGGCAAGCGCTCGTAAATCCAGGTTCTTCGCCGTCACGCGTCCGTGAATATCAGCCGAGATCGCTTGCGTGCCACAACTTGGACAATCACCCGCAGTGGTTAAAGCACTTGGCGCAAAATATTTTGCACACGGCTCACACCAAGGCATAAAAACTTATTCTGCTCGCTTACGTACTCGAATCTTGATCGGCACAGAGCCGAATTCAAAACCCTCGCGAATTGAGCGCTCTAAATAGCGCAAATAGGTCTGTGGAAGTTCTTTATTGACGAACAATGTAAATGTCGGAGGATCAGATGCACCTTGCAATGCATACAACACTCTTCCACCACTTGGTGCAGGTTGCTGTTGTTGCGCTCTGGCGATCACACGATTCACGTCACGAGTCGGTACTCGGCGGTGATACTGCTCGATCGAATCTTGCAACACCGGCCGCAACTTCTGCACACCCTTGCCGGTTAATGCCGACATTTTCAAAACTGGCGCGTCGCCGACGAAAAATAGTTTACGACCGATTTCAATATCGATTTCGAGACGCTGGTCAGCGTTGAGCATTTCCCATTTGTTAAGAACCACCACGACTGGGCTGCCTGATGCATCAATACGTTCGGCAAGTCGTTGGTCTTGACTTGTTATGCCTTCGGTTGCATCAATCACAAGCAAGGCGATATCTGATTCGTCAACTGCACGAAGCGCGCGAACGAACGAGTAGTACTCGGTTGATTCATCGACGCGACTGCGACGACGCATACCCGCAGTGTCGACGAACATCATCGGTCCGTCTGGAGTCTCAACAACTGTGTCAATCGAGTCGCGAGTTGTTCCGGGCATGTCATGAACAACGGCACGGTCTTGTCCGACTAGACGATTAAACAAAGTGCTCTTGCCGACATTGGGTCGCCCAACTATCGAAACTCGTGGAATTCCGGGGGTTCGATTTGGGCCTTGGCGCTCGACTTCAATTTCAACTTCGTCGTCACCCTCTCGGCGTGGAACGCGAATCAATATTTCATCGAGCACATCACCGGCTTTGCGACCATGCAACGCCGAAACAGGAAACGGGTCGCCCAACCCAAGCGAGAGAAACTCCCACTTATCGAACTCTCGTTTGTCAGTATCGACTTTGTTCGATACAACTAAAACTTCTTTGCCGCTTGTTCGCAACCATTTTGCAATTGCTTGGTCATCGTCCAAGACCCCGACGGTTGAATCAACCACAAATAAAACGAGGTCGGCTTCTTTGACCGCTGATTCAACTTGGCGACTCACTTTGCCATCTAATTCAGTTCCACCGGGCATCCATCCACCCGTGTCGACCACGTTGAAATGCCGACCTTGCCATTCAACTTGTCGCTCAAATCGATCTCGGGTCACGCCTGGTGTGTCTTGCACGATGGCCACTTGAGAACCCATGAATCGATTGAAAAGCGTACTTTTGCCCACATTCGGTCGGCCAATAATGACAACGGTTGCAAGGGATGTTGTCACGCGAACAGTTTACCGTTGTATCTACGAAGTAATCTTTGAAGCAGTGAACAACGTTGACGAAGTTATCCTCGCTTCGCCTCGCGGTTTTTGTGCTGGGGTAGAAATGGCGATCAAAGCCCTCGCCTGGATGGTTCGTTCTTTTGATGCGCCTGTTTACTGCTACCACGAAATTGTGCACAATAAAATCGTCGTGGATCGATTCAAGAATCTCGGCGTCATTTTTGTTGACGATCTAAGCGAGATACCCAAAGGTCGCCCGATCATGCTTTCTGCACATGGTTCTGCCCCACAAGTAGTTGCAGCCGCTCGTGAACTGGGTAGTTATGTCGTTGATTCGGTCTGCCCGTTGGTCACGAAAGTCCATCACGAAGTTAAAACTCGAGCAAATAAGGGTTACCGAATCGTGTACATCGGACACGATGGACATGAAGAGGCTGTTGGCACGATGGCTGTTGCGCCAGATTCAATTTCTCGTGTTGAAACACTCGCAGAAGTTGACGCCCTAGCTGACTTTACTGAACCAGTTGCAATTCTCGCTCAGACCACTCTTTCTCACCGAGATTGGAAGGACGTCGCTGATGCGGTGAGGCTCAAATATCCAGATGTTTGGTCGCCTGGCAAAAGTGATTTGTGCTTTGCTACTACAAATCGTCAAGGTGCGCTAATGGAGATCGCGCGCGAATGTAACGCGATAGTTGTTATCGGCTCAGATAATTCATCAAACACACGGGCTCTCGAAAAACTCGCCAAAGATGTTGGTTGCAAAAATGTCTACAGGGTCAACGATGCAAGTGAGTTGCCGAACGATCTTTCAGGGATCGTGGGTGTTACTGCTGGTGCCTCAGCGCCCGAAGAACTCGTTGCAGAAATAATTCGCTTGCTGGCGCCGAAAAACGGAGTTCGTGAAGTCAAAATCGCTCAAGAAGATGAATACTTTCCTCCGCCACGCCATATTCGTCAGTTGCAGGCCGCTATCGAACTAGTGGCAACAGCAATGCTCGGTGGATCGCATGACTCACGTCGAATTGTCGATGATAAAAAAGTTGCAGCCAGCACAGTACTCGCGCTTTTAGCAAACTAATTTCTCGGAGCTTCGTTCTAATTTCTCGGAACTTCGTTCTAGTTTCTTGGCACTTCGTTCCATGGGATATCTCGGTCGACTCGAACGTCGCCTGGTAAACCCAAAATACGTTCACCTAAAATATTTTTCATAACTTCTGTCGTGCCTCCTTCGATACTGTTGGCACGACTGCGCAAAAATGCCTTTGGTACCGAGTCAAAACTCATCGCCGTTTCAGGTCTGACGAGTGCGTAACTTCCGTAAAGCATTCCACTGGCACCCAATAGATCGACACAAAATTCGTAGGTATCTTTGTTAAGTTCAGCACTCGCAACTTTGCCGATCGAACCTTCAGGCCCCGGTGTACCGATTCGACGGTTCTGCCCGGCGCGAATATTTGTCAAACGCAGAACTTCGGCCTTAATCCAAAGTTTCATCAGTTGATCTTGCGTTGCGCCAGACTTCTGATCTTTTGGCAACGCCTCCCATAGTTTTATCGCTTCTCGAATCGGGCCCGATGCCTTGCGAGGTATCGCCCCACCAATAGCAACTCGTTCGTTCATCAACGTCGTCAAACTCACTCTCCAACCGTCACCGGCTTTGCCGAGAGTTTCTGCAACCGACACTCGCACATCAGTGAAGTACACCTCATTAAATTCGGCTTCACCTGTTATCTGTCGCAATGGTCGAACTTCAACTCCTGGTGCTTGCATATCGACAATCACTGCAGTCAAACCGGCGTGCTTCACTGCTTGCGGGTCAGTTCTGACGACTAAAAGTCCCCACTTAGATAGGTGCGCCAGAGTTGTCCAAACTTTTTGCCCGTTCACTATCCACTGTTCTCCATCCAAAATTCCTTTGGCGGATAACCCCGCGAAATCCGAGCCAGAACCTGGTTCAGAGAAAAGTTGGCACCAGATCTCTTCTCCAGTGAAAAGTGGACGCATGTATTTTTTTATCTGTTCTGGTGTCCCCCACTGCGAAATCGTCGGTGCGCACATTCCATAACCGATCGGGTTGCGCATGTAACTTGATGGGCCTCCAGCGGCAGCTATTGCTTCGTTGACAATTTTTTGATGCTTCGGCGAAGCATTGATGCCTCCACTGCCAAAAGCAAAGTGAACCCAGGCAAGACCTGCGTCAAATTGCGCACCCAGAAATTTGACCGACGACGTAGAGCTTGGAGGAAATTCGCTGATCAACTTTTCGACACGCTGCAGCACTTCGACATCCGAAATGATTGTTTCACTCTCGATGATTGCCATAAAAACTCCTGACTAATGGCCTAAGCAAAGATACTGCACCGACTAGTTGGTGGTTCGCATCAGACGAGCCCATTGCTCGTTTTCAATTGAGGCGATTTCAGGAAACATCAATCGCAAGCGCATGACCCAGCGCAGACCAGGGATGTCATTTTTACGTGCATAAATAGATTTGAGATTGGTCAACATTCTGATAATAACCAGACGGTTAGACACCGGTCTGAGAAATTCATCGTGCCAGTCATCGAGTGAAGTTAAGTTTCTATAAAGAGCGGCGCATTGTTGCGAATCAATCGGTTCGGCATTGCGATAGGGATCGAAAAACTGGGTTTTATCCCGGCTATTTTGCACCAAGAAGTTTCCTGGCATGCCAATTGCCAAAAGTTCGATGTTCTTTCGCCGACCAACCTCAATCGCCAAAACTGACAGTGAAATAGGTATGCCCAGGCGGCGCTCAAGCACACGATCGAACAACGAATTCTCGGCCTCATCAAAATTGATCGTGTTGCCAGCGAATTTGCCCGGGCCAAACAAAAATGTCATCAACTCACACGCATCAGATGCTTTGCATCGTGACGCCAAGTCGTCAAGCGCACTGACAATTTCGGTGGCTTGAACCGAGTTATTTGCGACGCCCGCTATCAACGAGACCGCGAGATCAAGAGGCAAAACTTCGGTTGGGTTCTCTACAAGTTCACGAAATGATTCTGCATTCTGCACAAGGGCAATGTATCTGTTAAACCCAACTGACAGATTTTATTTTCACTCGATTATTTAGTAGTTTGCATTTGTGTTTCCAGGATCAATAGCACTTAAAGACCCCAACCGCCCAGCAGTGATAATGGCTGCGACCGGCGAAATTACTACTTTTGCACAATTGGATCTTCGCGCGAACGCTCTCAGTAATTTGCTGCGCGATTCAGGACTGAAAGTTGGTGACCATATCGCCTTCTGCCTAGAGAATCATCCGAGATATTTAGAAATTCTCTGGGGTTGCCACTACGCAGGATTGATCTATACAGCATGTTCTTCGCGGTTGACCACCGATGAATTGAATTACATAATCAACGACTGCGGCGCCAAAGCGTATATCACGAGCAAATACAAATCGGAGCAGGCGGTAGAAATAATTTCGACGACTCCGAATGTCAAACTGCGGTTAATGCTTGATGGCACAGTCACGGGATACGACTCGTTCGAAGATGCCGTGGCGCAAGCCTCAACCAATCCGTTATCTGAACGAATTGATGGCGTTGACATGCTGTACTCGAGTGGTACGACTGGTCGTCCAAAAGGAATCAAACTAGGTCTGGCAATGACAGCACTTGGTTCACAAACAGGACTTGCGACTTTATGTCAGATGCTGTTCGCAATGGACGACACGACAACATATCTCTCGCCCGCTCCGTTGTATCACGCTGCGCCACTTCGCTTCACGATGACGGCTCAAAGACTTGGCGGAACAGCGATCATCATGGATCACTTTGATCCTGAAGAGTATTTGAGACTTATCGAGCGTTTTAAAGTAACCCATTCGCAACTCGTGCCGACGATGTTTGTTCGAATGCTAAAACTCGACGAACCAAAACGCACTATTTATGACATGACGAGCCTGCGTTGCGCAATTCATGCTGCTGCACCATGCCCGATTGAGATAAAACGCAAAATGATCGACTGGTGGGGACCAATCATCCATGAATATTACGCTGGTAGCGAAGGCAATGGTTTTGTTTATTGCAACTCAGAGCAATGGCTTGCACACCCGGGAACGGTCGGCGTTTCGATAAATGCGATCGTTCATATTTGTGATGACGCCGGTGATGAACTACCAGTTAACGAACCAGGCACAATATATTTCGAAAGCAAAGTTGATTTCGAGTATCACAACGACCCGGAGAAAACCAAAAGCTCAAGAGATCCGAAAGGGCGTGGCTGGACAACACTTGGCGATGTCGGTTATTTGGACACAGAAAATTTTCTTTATCTAACAGATCGCAAAGCATTCATGATTATTTCTGGTGGCGTAAATATTTATCCGCAAGAGTCTGAAAATATTTTGATCAATCACCCACTAGTGACAGATGTTGCCGTCTTTGGTGTGCCAAATGACGAGTTTGGTGAAGAGGTCAAAGCCGTAGTTCAACCGGTTTCAATGCCGAAAAATTCAGCGGAGGCCGCAGAGCTCGAGCGCGCGCTTAAGGCTTTTTGCAGAGAATTCTTGGCTGACCTGAAGTGCCCACGGTCGATCGATTTTCGCGCAGAATTGCCTCGACACCCAACAGGCAAGCTTTACAAACGAATTCTTAAAGATGAGTACTGGAAGAGTTCTGGTCGAGCGATTTAGATGCGTGCTGAATTCGGCAATTCAAAATGACTACACATCCATTTCTTAGACATAAAACACCTATTGCTTTTGCTCATCGAGGCGGTGCAAGTGACGCACCCGAAAACACAATGCCCGCGTTTGCGCATGCCATGAATTTGGGATACATATATATAGAGACCGACGTGCACGCCACTCGCGACGGCGTCTTACTTGCATTTCATGATGACGACTTATCTCGAACTTGTGGTCGTCCGGGCTTAATCAGCGAACTCGATTACTCCGAAGTCAGCCAAGCAAGAGTCAATGGCACAGAGCCGATTCCACTTTTGGATGATCTACTTTCGGCTTGGCCACAGGCACACATAAATATCGATTGCAAATCAGACCAAGCACTCAAACCGCTCGCAGATCGTCTCGCTCAAAAAATGAATCAAGATGAAATTTTTGAACGTGTTTGTATTGGTTCATTCAGCGACAAGCGCCTTGCTTCGCTGCGCGAGCAATTCGGGCCAAAATTGTGCACATCAATGGGTCCGCGTGAAGTTACAAAACTTCGCCTCGGCAGTTGGGTCAGACATACGGGCAAGTTTCAAAATATATACGCAGCGCAAGTCCCCGTTAGCCAAGGCCCGCTAACAATTGTCGACAAGGCTTTTATCTCGGCGGCCCATAAGGCCGATATTCAGGTGCACGTTTGGACTATCGATGAGCCCGACGAAATGAACAGGCTTTTAGACCTTGGCGTAGATGGCATCATGTCTGACCGCCCGGCAGCCTTAAAAAAAGTATTGCTTGAACGCAACTCGTGGCATGGCAACTGAGGTATTCTAAAACAATGCGCGTAGATGCAAATTTCTTTTGCACCGTCCCAATGGACGATGCCGGCAAAGTAGCGCCAACGAAACGTCGATACGGCAACGACAGCGTGATCGAGTGTTACAAGAATCTTGTGGCATGGGCCAAGACTGCCGACGAAGTTGGTATCGACACGATGTGGCTAACAGAGCACCACTTTCAATTCGAAGGTTATGAGGTTCTACCGAACCTAATTATGTTCGGCCAACATTTAACAAACGTCACCAAAAATCTTCGACTCGGGCAGATGTTCAATGTGGTTCCACAGTGGCATCCACTTCGTCTCGCCGAAGATTTCGCGCTCGCCGACATAATTACCGGTGGTCGTATGGAGTTTGGCGTTGGTCGCGGCACCGTGCCTCGAGAAGCATGGAGTCTCGGAACCGTCGTCGCCTCAGGTGATAACGCGATGAGCGCAGAGCATGACCGAATTAATCGCGAAGTATTCGAAGAAAGCATCGAGATCATTAAACTTGCCTGGTACAACGAGCGATTCTCTTATCGGGGTAAACATTTTGTTTTTCCACCTGATGACATTCCTGATCGTGGAAACTACGTGGATGACTTGACACTGATTCCAAAACCGCTCCGTCATATCGATATTTACCAACCCGTGACTTCACCGGAAACAATCGAGTACGTACCTCGAGTCGGTCATAAGGCTGTCTATTGGTTACAAAACGCCGATAGTCAAAAACAGAAGTGGGATCGCTATGCAGCAGTTCGCCAAGAGAATGGCACACCAGTTGCACCCGGACAAGATCGAATGCTCGTGATGAATTTGCATTGCGCAAAAACTCGTGAGAAGGCAATGATCAAAGGCAAGCCTGGTCATGATGAGTTTGCGAATTTTTTGTCACCATACGGACGTTTCTCTTCATATCGAAATCCAGATGGCAGCAAAGTTGCGTTTAACCACTGTCCGACGGTTCAAGAATCAATCGACCAAAAAATTCAGATTGTCGGCTCTTTTGACGACGCCGTAGACACCATCGGTTTTTGGCGTGAACTTCTTGACTTAAAACATATTTGCTTTTTCTTTGATTATCCCGGCGTGAGTCGTGAAGAGATGAGTGAGCAAATGCATTTCGTAGCAGAAGAAATCTTTCCTCGACTTGGCGAAAAAATTGAGCGTCGACCGCTTCCAAATCTTCAACCCTTGATCTAGAAAATAGCCTCGTGCTGATCAAAAGTTGCCGGCTCGAAAGTGGCGGCGACGAGTTATTCGACCTGCGAATTAATGATGAGACCATTGCCGCGATTGAACCAGCCAAAAGTGTTCGGCTTTTTGATCAACCTGGTGAAGAAATAGTCAATGCACATGGTGCGCTGTTGACGTCATCGTTGGCAGAACCTCATGCACATCTTGATAAGGCGTTTTTGTCGGAGCGCATTGCAAACCCGACCGGGGATTTGATGGGTGCGATCAACGCGATGGAATCTAACCGCAATCAGATAACAGTCGCCGACACTATTGAACGGGCTGAGCGAGCGGTTCGATTAATGGTCAGAAACGGCGTGACTGCTATCCGTACTCATGCCGACGTCACAGAATTGAACTCGCTCGATTCAGTCGAGGCATTGATTGAAGTTCGCAACCGCACAAAAGATATTGTCGACTTACAAATTTGCGCACTACTGGGTTGGCCACTAAGCGGACAGGATGGCAAGGCAAACCTTGCACGCGGCAAAGCCGCCATCAAATTGGGAGTCGACATTCTTGGGGGCTGCCCACACCTGGATGTTGATGCAGTTGGCGCAAACATTGCGTTGCTTGAACTTGCATCAGAACTTGGCTGCGGTCTTGATCTGCACACCGATGAACACACCGATGTCAATCGAGTTTCACTCGAAGACCTTGCCGAGCGAGTTATCGCCACTGGTTTTTCAAATTCTGTGACTGCCAGTCACTGCGTGAGTCTGGGGATGCAAAATTCGGAGACCCAAAAACGAATAAGTGAAAAAATGGCCACTGCAAACATTGGCGTTATTGCATTGCCACACACGAATCTTTTTCTGCAAGGACGCGATAATCACACTGCCCCACCACGTGGATTGACTGCAATTGCTGCATTGCGTGCGGCTGGCGTAAGAGTCGCTGCGGGTGCCGACAACTTACAAGACCCGTTTAATCCCATCGGCCGAGGTGACCCACTCGAGAGTGCCGCACTGTTGATACTTGCAGCGCACCAGTTGCCCGAAGATGCATTTGCGGCTGTGTCTAGTACTGCGAAGTCTGTGATGGGATTATCGTTTTCAGAGATCAAAGTTGGTGGCATCGGAGACTTGATGCTGACTCCTGTCAATTCAATTCGCGAAGCAATCGCCACTGCTGCACCTCGCTCGATGGTCATGCGTCGCGGCAAGGTCACCTTCTCGTATTTGGCACAGCTTAAGCGATGAACTAATCTCACAGGATGACGAAAGCACTCGGGTTCAATAACGTCGGCATGACGTTTCCAGATGGCACGAAAGCGCTCGGTGGCGTTTCTTTTAATATCAATCCTGGCGAATTTCTAACTGTTGTAGGGCCATCGGGTTGCGGCAAATCAACTTTGCTTCGTATTGCTTCAAATCTCGAAACCGAAACCGAAGGTAAGTGCGAAGTTGATCGCAACAGCATTGGTTATGTGTTTCAAGATGCAACACTTTTGCCATGGCGGAACGTTCGCAAAAATATTGAACTAATTGCCGAACTT
>BJGF01000062.1 GCA_014190295.1 Actinomycetes bacterium
GTTGAAGCAACGCGCTCCATCACTCCGTCGGCAAGATCGTTGACGGCACTTCCTGCACCAGAACACGGGCTTGCGCCAGGTGCAACGAACTGTGATTCAATTTGCCATCCAGCACGAATCGCTTCGTCGATTAACGTCGCACCTTCGATTACGAACGCTTTCTCTTGCGCGCGCTCGGCTTTGTCGTTACATAGTCTTCGTAATCGCTGAACACGATTGCTCGTGAACGCTAATTGCGAGAGACTCAGACGAGTGCGCCCTTGGCTGTCTCAACTAATTGTGCAAATGCTTTTTCATCATGCACGGCAAGGTCGGCCAAAATTTTTCGGTCGACAACAATTCCCGCTTTTGACAATCCGGCAATGAATCGGCTGTAACTCATGTCGTGAACGCGACATCCAGCATTGATGCGCTGAATCCACAAACTGCGAAACTCGCCCTTCTTTGCACGACGGTCACGAAATGCATATTGACCAGAGTGCAACACCTGCTCGTTTGCAGAGCGAAATGTGCGACTTCGATCGCCGTAATAGCCTTTTGCTTTTTCAAGAATTGCCCTGTGCTTTTTGCGGGCGTGAACTGCGCGTTTTACTCGTGCCATTTTGTAATCCTTTCAATCAAGATTCGGGTACCGGGTTAATGAACTGGTTAATGAACTGGTTAATGAGCTAGTTAGATTTATCGCTCTGCAAGAAGACGCTTGATGCGCTTGACATCACCTGTGTGAACATTGACAGTGCCATCAAGGCGACGCGTGCGCTCGCTCGATTTGTGTTCGAACAAGTGCTGACGCATTGACTGTTGACGGCGCAGTTTGCCCGTGCCCGTCTTTTTAAATCGCTTCTTCGCTGTCTTGGATGTTTTCATCTTCGGCATTTTGATTCTCCGTTTCGGTTGTCGTGTTTAAAGTTGTATTTGCAATAGTTGGTGGGTTTGAAATCACTGGCTTAATTACTGCAGGTTTTGCAGAAACAGGTCGCTTTGCCGCTTTTTTATCTGGCGAAAGAACCATCGTCATGTTTCGACCTTCCAAACGAGCCGAAGTATCGACTTTGGCGATTTGACCGAGTTGCTCGATCACTGCATCCAAAATTCTCGTACCTAACTCAGGGTGAGCCATTTCACGACCGCGAAATTGCAGAGTGACTTTTACCTTGTGGCCTTCGTCGAGAAACTCGAGCATGTGGCGCACTTTGGTGTCAAAGTCTCCTTTGGCAATCTTTGGTTTGAACTTGACTTCCTTCATGGTGATCTGCACCGTCTTTTTGCGAGACTCTTTCAGGCGTTGCGCTTCTTCGTAACGAAACTTTCCGTAATCCATGATTCGACATACGGGCGGTTCGGCTAACGGAGCAACTTCAACAAGGTCTAAATCGGCCTTGCGTGATCGCTCAAGTGCATCTTCTATGCTGACGACTCCTACTTGTGATCCATCTGCATCGACGAGACGAACCTGTTTGGCTCGAATTCGGTCGTTGTAGCGCGGTTCATTTGTTGGCGGTGCTATGACTGTTCACTGCTTGACAAGCGGCTGTGCCTCCTCTTCGTATTGGATAAAACTCGTTGGTTTAAAATTCGAGTTTGCCGACGCACGAGAGTCGAGATAAGCGGTGGCGTAACCACTCGCATCAGCTCGACCAGGCGCACTCATCGGCAAAGTTCAAATTTCTGAACAACGCAAATCTTGGTGGCTAGGTGGGAAACTAGTTTCCACTTTTGCTGTTCGATAAAAACAATTGACACTGCTTCGATCGATGCCATAATGGTAGCGCAAATGGATCAGAACCCCACCCCAGAACAAGCACAAGCTTTGGCCGAAGCTCGCGCTCGCCTGGCCGAGACACCGGCCAATGTTGTCGTGGCGAATCATGTTGTTGGACTCTACGAACTTGCGGCGATTCATTTGGGGGCAAATCCACCACGGTTGTCCGAGGCACAGCTGGCGATTGATGCTTTAGCGGCGATAGTCGACACACTCGGCGCACGCCTTGGTGACGACCATGCGACATTTAAAGATGCATTGGCCAACATTCGCATTGTCTATGTAAAACTAACCAGCGAAGCTAGCTAGTTGATTAGCTAGCGACCTAGCCAAAAACTGCTCCAGGTTCGATTCTTGCCCCGTTGAGCCAGCCCGCAACTGACATCGCTGATTTGCCTTCAGGTTGAACTTCAACTAACGAAATATTGCCAGCACCAGTGGTGATTTCACATCCGTTTCGCGAGGTCAGCGAAATCGCACCGACTACACGAGACGTATCTGTATCTGAAGAAATCTTCGCTGCAATAATTTTGAGGCGTTTGTCGCCAATGTTCGTGTACGCCCCGCCCACTCGAATTAAACGATCTATCTCTAGGGCTGTACGACCCCAATCAATTTGCATTTCTTGGGATGAAATTTTTTTGGCATACAAGACTTCACCAGTTTGTGCGACTCCGCGCCCCGTTCCGTTTTTTACGGCATCCACCAAAAGTGGCAACGATACTTCTAGCAAATTATGTCGCAACGATACAAGCGTGTCGGTCGGTGAAATCGATATTTCGCTCTGACGATAAATTTCGCCCTGGTCAAGACCTTCAACAACGCGCATGATGCATACACCGGTTGTTTTGTCGCCCGCAAGAATCGCTCGTTCAACTGGTGCTGCTCCGCGCCAACGGGGCAACAGCGAAAAATGCAGATTGATCATCGGCACGATGCTAAGAACACTCATCGGAATCAGGGCCCCGTAGGCAACAACGACCCCAAGTAAATCTTTGTCGTTGCTTTGTTTAGTCAAGGCGACGACATCATCCAAAGATTCCGAAACGCGAATTCCGAGATTTTGTGCGGCAAGTTTTACAGGGCTTGCGGTTGCCAAGTTGCCACGTCCACGTCGCACATCTGGTCGCGTAATAACCAACTCAACGTTGCACCCGCTGGCAACGAGCGCTTGAAGCGGCGCGACTGCGATTTCAGGTGTACCCAAATAAACAACACTCGATGCACCAGCAACTGGCAGATCAGCGAGCCGCGTCACGAAAGTTTTAAATGTGTCGTTTCGATGTCGCCAGGCTGCTCTTCACGTCGACGATATTCGGCAAGAGCCAATTTTCTTTGATCTGCGGTCATTCTTTCAAACATCAACACACCCTGCAGGTGGTCGATCTCATGTTGAAATAGTCGTGCAAGCAACTCGTCGGCTTCGATCTCGACCGTATTGCCATCCAAGTTTATGCCACGCACCAAAATAAGTTTCGGACGCAACATCTCGACCGACAAACCCGGAATCGACAAACAACCTTCGTCGTAAACCCATTCGCCACTTGACTCAATAATTTTTGGGTTGATTAAAATTTGTGGCGACTCGTCAACATCGTAAACAAAAAGTTGCTTCTGCACCCCAATTTGCGGTGCAGCCAGCCCAAGACCTGGTGCTTCATACATCACCTGCAACATCTCGTCGGCAAGTTTGACTAATTTGCCGTCAATGTTGGTGATTTCGGCGGCACACGTTTTTAAAACCGGGTCACCATATGTTCGAATCTGATAAGTCATCTAGTTAAGGCTATACGCGAGGTGGGTCAACATGAATAGATAGCCGAGATTTGGTTGGTCGTTTGGCATTGAGCAAAGTTTCACTCAGCAGTTGCCAGTTTTCGGCACGCACCAAACCATGTGTCGAGTCTTTGATCACGGTCTGCACCAACATCGTCGTACCCAATGTTTCTAGAAATGCCTGCGTTCCGGCACCACTGATTTCGGCAAGTGATCCGAACGGTGGAAACTTCAACATTGAACGTCGCGCCTTTTCGATTTCAAAATGATCATCCAAATTGCCCTTTGCAAGCCCGACAAGCAAAGAATTTTCAGGCGTATGAGTTTGCAGCAAAATCCGTGGAAAGTTTTTCGAATTGCCAACTAAGCGGGCAGCATGAACTATCAACGACGCCACAAGTTCGCTCGCCCTATATCTGGGGGCTAAAAGTTCTGCATCAATATCAAGGAACACGACCGTGTCAGCAGATTGCACGCGATGCAGAACCGCTTCAGTACCAACAAAAATATTTATTCGCTGATTGACTTCTGTGGTTGCCGACGTCACTTCGGCAACCGTGCGATTTGCCGCGGCCTGCAACTCTTCGCGCAAACGACTGACACCTGGCTTAAGCAATGCACAACTACTTGAACCACATGACTGGCAAACAACCGGTCGCACTGCGGCGCAACGCGGACATTCAAGCGTCGCACCATCGCGCTGATTGACCGCCGCATCACAAGTTTCACAACGCAATATCGTCCTGCACTTGCCGCAGGCAATCAGTCGCGCTCGACCTTTGGTGTTGTGCACACACACCACACGACGAGATGTATCGCGCAGCTCTTTGATTAGTTCGGATGAAATCAAAGATGTGCTCCAACTTTCGTCTTTATTGCGATCCAAAACTTCGATCTTTGGCCAGGATTTTTGTTTATCAATCTCGTGCGCGACAAAAATTCTCTCGCCTGCCCAATTTCGGGCAACCTGTGATGGTGTCGGGCTGATCAGACAACATGCAACTCTGGCTCGCCGACAACGTTCAATCGCAACATCTCGGGCATGCCAAGTCGGACTGCGCTCTTCTTGCAACAAGTCGTCATGTTCATCCACGACAACAATCGTTGAAAAACGTGCGACAGGTGCCCAGACAACACTGCGAGTGCCGATGACAATGTCGACACCACCTAGTGCACTCGACCAATCTTGTGGCCATAACGCAATCGAAAAACCGTTGGCCTTGAGCGAGGCGGCCAATAATCTGGCTCGATGCTGGGTCGGCATCACGACAATCACCGGACCGTTGCATGCAAAAGCACTGACAATTGCCGTTGGATTAGCAAGCGGCGAAACAGAAATTAAACCGCCACCATATTCTGAAACCAGATCGCAAGCAGCCGACGAGCGCTTAACGGCCTGCGGCAAATATCTTGCCACCGGCACTTTAGCGATCAACGTGCTCGGTGCCGAGGCAGAAATAAAAGAACGAATTCGACCAACCCATCTTAAAGTTGCCCAATGCGCAAGCTCAATAATCTCTTGCGTTGTTCCGAGTCCCAAAATTTTAATTACAGAACGCAATTTGCTGATTGCCAGTCCTGTGCTTGGTTCGCCGATCGCTATCACCCATCCGGCAACATTTCGTCCATGCAATGGCACGCGCACGCGCATTCCTATACGCAGGGCATCGGCGAGCGATTCTGGGATTAGATAGTCAAATGTTTTGTCTACACCCGTAACATCGGGCACAACACGCGCAACCCGAAGTGAGGGCACCGCATCTTTGTTCAGAGTTTGACTGCTGCCTTGAACTCTTTAAGACGTGACAGGATCTCCCAAGTGAAAGTTGGATGGCTGCGACCAAAGTGCCCATATGCCGCCGTCTTTTGATAAATCGGACGCTTCAAATCGAGATCGCGAACGATTGCTGCTGGTCTGAGATCAAAGACTGCGCGAACAGCAGACTCAATCAACGAGTCGTCAACTTTATTCGTGCCAAAAGTTTCAACGAAAATACTTACCGGATGCGCCATGCCAATGGCATAGGCAACTTGAAGTTCACAGCGTTGTGCCGCCCCAGAGGCAACAACATGTTTTGCCACCCAGCGTGCTGCATAGGCTGCCGAGCGATCAACTTTTGATGGATCTTTTCCGCTGAATGCTCCACCACCGTGTCGACCCATACCACCGTATGTGTCGACGATAATTTTGCGACCGGTTAAACCCGTATCGGCGTGTGGTCCACCCTTGACAAACTCGCCCGTTGGGTTCACATAAACGGCATAGTCGTCGTTTGCAAACTGTGCCGGGATAACCGGACGAATCACTTGTTCGATTAAATCTGGACGAATCACAGTGTCACGATTAATGCCGTCAGCGTGTTGCGTCGAAATCAAAACTGTGCGCAAACGAACTGGCTTGCCGTCTTCATAATCAAAAGTAACTTGCGTCTTGCCGTCTGGGCGCAAATATGGAATCGCACCTGATTTGCGCACGTCAGCCAATTTTTCAGCCATACGATGCGCCAACCAAATTGGCAGAGGCATCAAGTCTTCTGTCTCGGTGCACGCATAACCAAACATCATTCCTTGATCGCCGGCACCCTGACTGTTCAGAACGTCTTCACCGCTTTTACCGACTCGAATTTCTTCACTGACGTTTACACCCTGGGCAATGTTTGGACTCTGTTCGTCGATGCTGACAATCACTCCACATGTATTGCCATCAAAGCCATAAAGCGCATTGTCGTATCCGATGCCGTTGATCACACCACGAGCAAGTTTTGGAATATCAACATAAGCACTGGTCGTGATCTCGCCAGCGATGACACAAAGGCCGGTTGTCAACAATGTTTCGCACGCAACACGGCCAGCAGGATCTTCCGCCAAAATTGCGTCAAGTACCGCATCAGAAATCTGATCCGCCATCTTGTCGGGGTGACCCTCGGTCACGCTCTCAGAGGTAAACGAATACTTCTTCATAAATTCTCCATCTCAAATTGATTTAACAAGACGCTAGTCAATATGACGATAGTCAGGGTGACTACGCAAGGAACTCAGTTATTGCTATTGAGCGTCTGGCTCTGTCGCAGCTTCAAGTTCGGCAGCCAACTCGGCTTCTTGTGCAGCAGCGGCAGCCTCGTTCTCGGCGACAATATCTTCGATCGTGCGAGCAACCAATTGAATCTTGCCGGCAGAAATTTCTTCAAAACTAATCGACAGCGGCTTGCGAGCAGTAGAACTAACTTGTGGTGGCACCATGTTGCCCAAACCGTCTCCAAGTTGATTGAAGTATGAATTGATCTCTCGTGCGCGACGGGCGGCAAGTGTGACTAACGAAAACTTTGAGCCTGTATGACCCATCAGAGATTCGATTGCCGGGTTCATCATCGTGTCTTCTGTCGTCACTGCAATCCTCCTGGGATCAGGCATCGGGTACGCCTTGCGGCTAACAAGTATAGCCACGGAATCAACTAGACGTTGCGCTGGTTTCGCTCATAGTTGATTATTCGGATCATCTCTTCAACGGTCGCCCCAAGGTCGTCATTGACGATCACGTAGTCGGCGATTGCCTTGCCGACAGGCTCCTCTTCTTCAGCCTTGCGTAATCTCTTTTCGACTTTTTGATCTGAGTCGCCACGACCTCGTAGCCGTGATTTTTGCTCTTGGCGAGATGGTGGCAAGATGAACAACAACAAAGCATCCGCATTAAGTTTTTTCACCTGCTGTGCACCATCGACTTCGATTTCAAGCACAGTATCTTTGCCTTCTGGGGCACTCGGCGTGGGGGTTCCATATAAATTGCCGAGAAAATCAGTCCACTCCAAAAATCCACCGTCAGCAATATGTTGTTCGAATTGATTTCGCGTCACGAATTTATATGCATCTTCTACTTCGCCCTGTCGGCGCTCGCGTGTTGTCCATGATCGACTCAGCCACAAATTTGAATCTCGCTTAACAAGGTCGTCAACAATCGTGCTCTTACCAACACCACCAGGGCCCGATACGACAATTACAAGACCACTGGTTCGAAAAGACATCAGACGAACGCCTTAACTGATTTGAGCAATTCTTCTCGTTCTTGACTCGACAAACTTTCAATCCGACGTTTTTCTGTTATTTCTAAATCTGCCATGATTCGTCGAGCCTTGATTTTGCCGATACTCACGACCGATTCAAGTGCCTTGACGAGATACAAACGATTGGTCGCCTCATGACTTTTGTTTTTAGTCAGCACATCGATAATCGACAAACTTCCTGCAGAAATTTCGGCCAGAACACGAGACATCTCTTGGCGCAACAACTGAGCACTCGCAATCGCAACACTGCGACTCTGATCAACTGCGATCGACGAATCTGAGGTTGCCATTGATCTATTCTACTTGCGAGATTCACTTGTTAATTATCTTGATAATCCGTTTCGATGCGCAGCCGAAGTCACCTGCTTCCAATCTGATATCTCGTGACTGACAGCCCAATCAATTAGTTGCTGTTGAATCAAAAGTGGCGCACGCGGATTAGCAAAACTGGCAGTGCCAACCTGTACTGCATCGGCTCCGGCAAGCATTAACTCGGCGGCATCTTGACCTGACATCACCCCACCGACACCGACGATTCCAATATCCGGCAAAGCGGCGCGAACATCAAACACGCAGCGAACTGCAATTGGATGAAGCGCCGCACCTGAAAGCCCTCCGCGCATATTGCCGAGGCTAGGCATACCCGTGTCCGTATTAATTGCCATACCCATTGCGGTATTAACAAGAGTCACGGCTTGCGCACCAGAACCTTGAACGGCTCGTGCGATTTCGACAATTTGTGAAGTGTTCGGACTCAACTTTGCCCAAAGTGGCAGACCAGAAACAACACAGCCTTCAACTATTTGTGAACTGAGTTGTGCGTCGTGGGCGAACACAACATGGTCGCCCCCCAAATTCGGACAAGACAGATTTATTTCAAGTGCTGTGATTTTGCTTCGCACTTCACCCAACAATTTTGCGGCGTCCAGATAATCCTGAACACTGTGTCCCCAGATACTGACGATTATCGTCGCACCGGTTTTTTCTAACGCCACAAGATCATGTTCTATAAAATGCGCTACGCCCTCACCTTGAAGACCGACGGCATTGAGCATTCCATTTTTTGTCGGTGAAAGTCTCGGTGCCGGGTTGCCTGCCCATACGAATGGGGCGATTGATTTTGCAACGACGCCACCAATCTTGTTTAACGGAAAGTAAGCATCAAACTCCGCGCCGTAACCCGCCGTGCCAGAAGCCGTCAGAATCGGATGCGCAAGTTCTACTTCGCCGACTCGAACCGTGCAACTGGATATTGATTCAGAAATCATCGAGCGTGAAACTCTTGCAGCGACATGACCGTAAACGGTCGATTACGTTGCTCGATCATTCCTTGTACTGCTGCAGTTGCCGCACTCAACGTCGTCACCACCGATACACGATAGGTATTGGCTGCTTTGCGAATTGCTTCGCCATCGCTGCGTGTGCCATAGCCGCGAGGCGTGTTGATCACGAGCGCAATCTCGCCAGATTCGATGAGTTTTACGGCGTCGTCTCGAACATCATTACCAGATTTTCGTTCGGAGAATTTGCCGACAATTCGCGACACGGTGCACCCATGTGCGGTCAAAAAATCTGCCGTACCGACCGTCGCCGCAATTTCGAGGCCAAGCGAGCTCAAGCCTTTGACGACTTCTACTCCTTTGGCTTTGTCGCGATCATTCAATGAAACGAACACCAGACCAGACTCAGGCAAAGTAGTGCCCGCAGCAAATTGCGCTTTGGCAAAAGCTCGCGCAAACGAATCATCGATTCCCATTACTTCACCTGTTGAACGCATTTCGGGCCCAAGCGCCGTGTCAACATCGGCAAAACGATTGAACGGCAACACTGCTTCTTTTACCGAGACATGAGAAGTGCCGGCTGGTTTGCGCAATAATCCTTCGGTGCGAAGTTCTGCAAGCAAAGCACCGAGCATCACCCGACTGGCAATTTTTGCCAACGGCACACCAGTTGCCTTGGCCACAAACGGCACAGTTCGACTGGCTCGTGGATTGGCTTCGATCACATAGACAGTCTCACCAGCAATCGCAAATTGCACGTTGACCAAGCCGATTACTTTCAGCGCTTCGGAGATTTTTTTGACCGTATTTTCGATTATTGAAACAATCTCAGCCGACAATGTCGCTGGAGGAATCGTGCACGCCGAATCGCCAGAGTGAACACCAGCCTGTTCGACATGCTCCATCACCCCACCAATCAGAACTTCTCCGGATGAATCACGAATCGCATCAACATCAACTTCTGTCGCATCTTCCAAAAATCTGTCGATCAATACCGGTCGTTGCGCCGATAATCCACCTTCACGTCCGAGCGAACCAGCCTGACTCATTTCTGCCATGGCGCCACGCAGTCGAGTTTCGTCGTGCACAATCTGCATCGCTCGCCCACCCAGAACATAACTCGGTCTCACCAAAACTGGGTAACCAATTTTATTTGCAATCTCGACACTCTGCTCAACATCGCGTGCTGTGCCACCAGGCGGTTGCAAAATATTCAAAGACTCACACAGGGCACTCCATTTTTCGCGATCCTCGGCTATATCGATCGACTCACTGGATGTGCCGACAATCAGATCACTCGGCAATTGTGACGCAAGTTTGAGCGGTGTCTGCCCCCCCAAACTGACAATTATTCTTGGCTCAACACCAGTCGCATCTTGTTCGGCTTCGATCACGTTCATTACATCTTCGTAAGTCAACGGCTCAAAATACAATTTGTCAGATGTGTCATAGTCGGTCGAAACTGTCTCGGGGTTGCAGTTCAACATGATCGTTTCGTATCCGGCATCACGCAACGCAAAACTCGCGTGCACGCAGCAATAATCAAATTCAATACCCTGACCAATTCGATTCGGTCCACTTCCTAGGATGATCACCGACTTGCGATCACTGGATTGAATTTCAGTCTCATCTTCATATGTCGAATAGTGATACGGCGTTTGAGCGGCAAATTCGGCACTGCATGTATCCACTGCCTTATAAACGGGTCTTACACCATGACTCAAACGAGCGGCTCTGACATCATGTTCAGAGCACTTCCATAACCAACCCAGTTGAGCATCAGAAAATCCGAGTCGCTTGACTCGCTTCCAATCACTTGCAGATAAATCTTCGAGGGTTTGTGTCCCTAGATATTCGCGCTCTTCGACGATCATCATCATTTGATCAAAGAACCATGGTACAAACTTCCAAGACCGGGCGACAACTTCAATC
>BJGF01000063.1 GCA_014190295.1 Actinomycetes bacterium
GAATATTCGCTCAGGGGTCGGAATCGAAATTTTCGCCAACAACTCTTGGTCAGATACTCCGGCAAATATTTCTTCGCCCGGATCACAGTTCAAACCGAAGCGTCCGATCTCGAGAGAGCGCAGGGCTTTTTGCAGACTTTCACTAAAAGTTCGACCGATCGCCATTGCTTCGCCCACACTTTGCATTTGAGTACCCAGAACACCCGATGTACCCGGAAACTTCTCGAACGCCCATCGCGGAATTTTTGTCACTACATAATCGATTGTTGGTTCAAAACTCGCTGGCGTCTTTTTTGTTATGTCGTTTGATATTTCGTCGAGCGTGTAACCCACAGCAAGTTTTGCGGCGATCTTTGCTATCGGAAACCCCGTGGCTTTTGATGCCAATGCAGAACTTCGCGACACTCTCGGATTCATTTCGATTACGACTTGTTCGCCATTTATCGGATTAACCGCGAACTGCACATTTGAACCGCCAGTTTCGACACCAACTCGACGAATACAGGCGAAAGCCGCATCACGCATCTTTTGGTATTCGACATCCGACAAAGTCATTGCTGGCGCAACCGTCATCGAATCACCCGTATGCACACCCATTGCATCAATGTTCTCGATCGAGCAGATCACGACGCAATTGTCGTTGCGATCGCGCATCACTTCGAGTTCGTATTCTTTCCAACCCACAATCGACGTTTCAATCAATATCTCCGAAATCGGACTAGCAGCCAGACCATTGGCCACAACCGTTCGAAACTCTTGGGGCGTATTGGCAATGCCTGTTCCGCGTCCTCCCAAAATATATGCAGGTCGAATAATCACCGGCAAACCAATCTCGGCGAGAACCAAATCTGCTTGTTTGGCAGTATGTGCAATTCCGCTGCGCGGCACATTTAAACCAATTTCAATCATCGCATCTTTGAATTTGCCACGATCCTCGGCGGTAGCAATCGCCAAAGCATTTGCTCCAATCAATTCGGGGGTGCCCGGCACGCCAACTTTGCCGCGTTCGAATAATGCCATTGCCAAATTGAGCGCCGTTTGACCGCCAAGAGTCGCCAACACGGCATCGGGGCGTTCACGCTCGATAATTTGTTGAATGAACTCGGGCGTAAGTGGCTCGATATAAGTGCGATCGGCAAAATCAGGATCAGTCATGATCGTTGCCGGATTCGAGTTGGCGAGAATTACTCGGTAGCCCTCTTGACGCAACACTCGACACGCCTGCGTACCCGAATAATCGAACTCGCAGGCCTGACCAATCACGATTGGCCCTGAACCCAAAACGAGGATCGACTTGATGTCGTTGCGTCGTGGCATTATTTTTTCTCCATCATCGCCACAAAATCTGCGAACAAATAACGACTGTCATGTGGACCAGGCCCGGCTTCAGGATGATATTGCACACTAAAGGCATTGGCTCCGAGCACTCGAAGGCCTTCATTGGTGTTGTCATTTAAATTTATGTGCGTGACTTCGGCTTTTGTCGCCAACGAATCTGCGTCCACGCAAAAATTGTGATTCTGACTTGTTATCTCGACTGACCCTGTAGCGATATTGCGCACCGGATGATTTGCCCCGTGATGACCGAACGGCAATTTGTAGGTCTTTGCGCCTAATGCAAGGGCCAGCAATTGATGGCCGAGACAAATTCCAAATAGTGGCACTCCAGTGCCAAGCAACTCACGAATCGTTGCTGGTGCCCCGTGCACCATCTCGGGATCGCCAGGACCGTTCGAGAGAAAGATTCCGTTTGGCGACAACGCCATCACTTGCGCAGCCGTAGTTGTCGCTGGCACGACATGCACAGTTGCAAAATCAGCGAGACAATTCAACATCGTCGTCTTGATTCCAAAGTCATACGCCACGACAGTGAACTTGCCGCTGCCATGAATATAACTTTTCGTTGTCGTAACTTGGGCGATTAAGTTTTTTCCGGCTGTGCCCTTTTCGGTGTTTGCGGCTTTTATTAATTCGTCTTGGCTGGCCGTGCCAAATGCACCGGGCATCGAACCTAAATCTCGCAAAACGCGCGTCAATCTTCGAGTATCAATGCCGGCGATACCTGCTAGATCATTCTGTTTGAGAAATGAATCTAACGAGTCATCACTACGCCAGTTGCTTCGTCGGCGTGCAAGTTCGCGAACAATCACCCCCCGTGCAAAAACTTTTGATGACTCATTATCAAATTGAGTTGTTCCATAATTGCCAATATGCGGTGTTGTAAAAGTAATGATCTGTCCGGCATACGACGGATCAGTAAGAATTTCTTGATACCCGGACAAGCCGGTGTGAAATACGATTTCGCCTCGCGCAATTATCGGCGCCGAGATTTGCGACGAACCAGCGCCGATCGCTTCACCTTCGAAGATCGAACCGTCTTTCAAAACAAGTGCCGCCGGACGGATGAGCCGACTGCTGCGAATAAGGCTTGTCATTTTTGCGCTTGACCATCAATCACAGTCGGGGTTCCTTTAAATATGGTGTGACGTACTCTGCCACGAAGTGTCCGCCCAACATAGGGGGTATTTATGCTCTTGCTGGCAAGCCTTTCAATATCAACGCTCCACGCTAGATCTGGATCAAAAACACAAATATTTGCGCTCTCCCCAACTGCTACGGGCCGACCATGGTTTGCATCAATTTTGGCGATACGCGCCGGGTTCCAACTCAACAATGCAACAACGTCTTTGATTTCTAAGTCGCCATAAGCCATGACGACTCCGAGCGCCGTTTCTAATCCGAGCATTCCTGGTGGCGCCATGTCGAGAGACATTTCTTTGTCACGTCTTGGATGAGGGGCGTGGTCAGTGGCAATTGCGTCAATCGTTCCGTCTAGCAAACCAACTTTGAGTGCGCGAATATCGTCGGCAGATCGAAGCGGCGGATTGACTTTGTAAACAGAGTCATACGAACTTAAAAGCTCTTGCGTCAACGACAAATGATGTGGTGTCACTTCGGCCGTGATTGGCAGTCCATCACGCTTCGCGGCGCGAACAAGTTCGACACTTCGAGCAGTTGAAAGATGTAGAAAATGCATCGTCGCACCAGTAATTCTCACTAGTTCAATATCTCGAAACACCATCAACTCTTCGGCGATCGACGGCCAACCAGGCAACCCGAGATCCGTGCAACATTGACACTCGTTCATCACGGCGCCTTTTGTCAGTTCGGCGACTTCGCAATGTTGTGCAAGTGTGACGCCGAGACCTTTGGCGTACTCAAGTGCTCGGCGCATCAATGACGCATCTTGCACACCTACTCCATCGTCGGTGAATAAAGTGACACCAGCTTGCGCAAGTTCAGCCATCGGCGCAAGTGTTTCTCCGAGACGTCCGAGCGTGATGCAACCACTCGGTACTACATCTACAAGACCTGCGCGCTTGCCTTGCTCGCGAACAAAATCAATCACCGCAATTGAATCTTGTGGCGGATCAGTGTTTGGCATCGCAACAAGCGCGGTGTATCCCCCCAATGCTCCGGCACGACTGCCAGTTTCAATTGTCTCTGCTTCTTCTTTGCCCGGCTCACGCAGGTGGGTGTGAAGATCAACGAAGCCACTTGAGACAATGCAACCGCTCGCATCTAGTTGAACATCTGCGCTTAGATTTGCGCCAACTTCGACAACTTTGCCGTTTTCAATTCGCACATCCACACGAGATTGCCCGTCAGGGTTGACTATCGTGCCACCCTTGATCACAACTGATTTGCTCATGCTTGGCCTCCGAGACTTGAACCAGTTCCCAGAAGTTCGAACAGCACCGCCATTCGCACCGAGACGCCATTTGCAACTTGTCGATGGATCAATGAATTCTTGACGTCTGATGGATCGATTTGCATTTCGACTCCGCGATTCATTGGTCCGGGGTGCATAACAATCGCCGAGTCTTTCAATCTTGATACCCGTTTCTGGGTTAACCCGTATTGCTCTGAGTATTCGCGCAAGGTTGGCACATGACCCTGCGACATTCTTTCACTTTGCAAGCGCAACATATATAGAACATCACTGCTTGGAATCACGTCATCTAAATGATGGTTTATTTGCACGGGCCAATGCGAGATATCTGGTGGCAACAAAGTCGGTGGCGCAACGAGCGTGACCTTGGCTCCGAGCATCGAGAAGGCTTGAATATTGCTACGTGCAACTCGAGAATGTTTGATGTCGCCAACGATCGTTATTTGCATGCCATCGAAGCGTTGTGTGTGCGTTGCTTCGCGAATTGTGTAGCAGTCAACCAATGCTTGAGTCGGGTGCTGGTGCGCTCCGTCTCCTGCATTGATAATCGATGCCTTGGTCCACTGGCTGATCTGCCACGGAATACCAACAGATTTGTGTCGCACGACAAAAGCATCCACACCCATATCGGTGATTGTCGCCACGGTGTCACGCAACGACTCACCTTTATTCACACTTGATGTTGAAACATTGAACGTCATCGTGTCGGCAGAAAGGCGTTTGGCCGCCGTTTCAAAACTCAACCGAGTGCGTGTTGAATCTTCAAAAAACAAACTCGCCACGGTGCGACCGCGCAACGCGGGAACTTTCGGCACAGGTCGCTGATTTATTTCTGCCATGTGATCGGTAAGTTGCAATAGTGCGACCAGACCTTCTACCCCGAGTTCATCGATGCTGCGAAGGTGTTTCATTGTGCACCTGCAATCGCCATCGATATGACTACTCCATCACTGGTCGCAGAGACTTCATCGTCTTGTTGCGTAGGTAAGTTTTTTCCGACGAAGTCTGGACGAATCGGCAACTCGCGGTGACCGCGATCCACCAACACTGCAAGTTGCACCGAGCGTGGTCGGCCATAATTATTCAATCCTTCCATCGCTGCTCGTACAGTTCGACCAGTAAATAACACGTCATCCACGAGCACGACCGTCGCCCCTGTCAGATCAAACGGAATATTGCTTATTGCTCCAAGCGACACTGGTCGAATTCCGATGTCGTCTCGATGCAGGCTTACATCTAGCGCACCAACCGGCACAGTCACGGAAGTTTCTATTTCATTTATTTGTTTTGTGATCGCCTCAGCGATCCAAGTTCCGCCTCGTTGCAGACCGACAATTGCCAAACCGTCGACACCATGATTGCGCTCCACAATTTCGTGAGCAATGCGCACAATCGCGCGGCGTACATCGGTCGCACTCATCACCTCGCGCGGTGCGTTCGTGCCGGTACTCGATGCCATGAAGACTCCTCCGTTCGAGCCTCACAGGACTCAATTTACGGTTGATAAAAACTGTTTTTAATTCGTGAACAATATAGCACTACGCCGTGTTGGTAGTTGCCCCTAACCAGATCGTTGATAGACGACCCACCACGAGTTCGCATACGAGACCGTGAATTGATTCGAAACCTCAGACCAAGTTTTGGTCATTTCTTCATCCATAGATTTGGGCAGAACCACGAAGGTAATCTCGTTGGCAAATGGCAAGACGTCGCCTTCGGCAAAGACATCCACACCATAAAGTGCGCGCCGAAATGGCACCGGAAACACATAAATCCGTTGACGGCGGGCTATTTGTGCCGTCAGTGGATGGTAAGCGCTAACAACGGCATCTGCAGGAATCTTGCTCAAAGCCTCACGGGCCGCAATGACCATCGGATGGTTAGACCCGTTATACGAAATTCTGGTTCGCGCTCCAGGCAACGGTGACCAAACATAGGCAGAAAACAATGTGCTCACCGCACACAATGCAACCAAAATACGGCGCCATTTGATTTGCAATTTTGCGATTGCAAACACCGTCCCCATCACCAGAACCGGAACTATCACGAATGAATAGTGATATTCGATGTGGTGCTGATACCAAAATGAACTGAAAATATTTGCGAAGATCACCAGTCCAGCAATTGCCGCCACTTCTGGAAAAAAAACAAACCCCATCGCCACTGGCACAAATAATTGAAATAAATAATACGGTCGCGAGTCGCTCCATAAATAACTCAGCATCGCTAACGGATCAGTGAACACAGTTCGAATAACGCCCGAAACACCCCCAAACGGAATCCGCCATGTATTTCTGAATGTGACCCCATTTATCCCACGCTGAATTCCGAATATGGCGATTAGTGCATACCAAAAAGAAATCAACATTGTAAGTACCCCGATTCGGCGGTGCTGGCGCAATGCGACCCACAGACCGAGCGGAACAAGAATCAAAGCGACGTCTTCTTTCACTGTTAAAGCCAGCGCAACAGAAATAAAATACATCCGCCATTTCTTTTCAAGTGCCGCATACATTGCCGTCGAGATGAACAGGCCCAAAAATGCATCTGGATGGAAGTTCTCGAGGGCGATCCATACTGTTGCCGGATGCATCAGGTATGCAGCCACAAAAACTGTCGCCATTGCTTCGCTTTCAAGACGCTTGCGCGAGTACAAAAATACTGGCACAGCACCCGCAACAATGACGATTGATTGAACAACGAACAATGTTGCGGTGCCGTTGAAAACCCAATACAACGGAACGAGAAAAATCAAAATAAAGCTTGTGTGATCACCAAGAAGATTGCGACCCATCAGGGTCACAAACGGATTATGAAATCTCGAAACAAGCCAAATTCCCTGGTCGTACAAACCAAAGTCATATGCAGATGTCGCCATACTGCGATGCACCTCTACGCTCAAGGCCGCGATATATAAACCAGCGAGTCCGATGAATGAAGCTGATACAACTTGCCACAAAGTCACCTGCAACAAGCGCCTTCGAAGGTTAGACCAAAATCGATTCGTATTAAACGCCTTTCGTTCGCACCTTCTTGGCGATCGCCGACAACAAACCGTTTACATAACGACCGGACTCTTCTGTCGAAAATCGCTTCGCAAGTTCTACCGCCTCGTTGATTATCACTGCAACAGGCACATCTTGACGATCGAGCAGTTCATAAATTGCAAGTCGCAAAACGTTGCGGTCAATTGCGGGCATCCGCTGAATCGTCCAGGTATGCGAATATTCAACAATCATCTCATCAATTTCAATCTGTCGAGTTGCCACCCCGGTTGTTAGTTGCAAAACTAAATCATCTACCACGAGCACTTGCCCGGCAACTATTTGCGCAACGGGCAAACTACGCGACTCAGCTTCATACAAAAAATGCACCGCGCGCTCACGTGCCGTACTGCGAACGTCGTCGCCCACTTTCGAGTTGCGCGTCGTTGACATCAAACTCTCGTTATATATTCGCCTGAACGTGTATCGACTTTCACTCTGTCGCCAATGTTCACGAACAACGGCACCTGAATTACCTTGCCGGTTTGCAGTGTCGCAGATTTACGCCCACCCGAAACTCTGTCACCTTGCAGACCTGGTTCAGTATTGGCGATTTCAAGTTCGACAGTCACCGCAATTTCGACGCTCACAATTTCTCCATCGTGAGTCGCAATAATTGCGATTCCATTTTCGACGAGATAGTCGGCAACTTCGCCGAGCGCAGTTGGGCTGACGGTGATCTGATCAAAAGTTGCAGTGTCCATAAACACGAAGTCGTCTCCGTCTTTATATAGAAACTGCATATCGTTTTTATCGAGTATTGCTTGCTCAACGCGGATGCCGGCATTGAAAGTTTTTTCCAAAACGTTTCCAGATCGCAAATTGCGAAGCTTGGTACGCACGAACGCACCACCTTTGCCAGGCTTGACGTGTTGAAAATCGATCACCGTAAACAGATTGTTGTCAATCTGAAGGGTGATCCCGTTCTTTAGGTCATTAGTTGTAATTGCAGGCACTGGCGATCCTTTTTGCTGTGAGTGAGAACTCGGCAGCCGTCTTGCGTGACGACAACAAGGTCTTCAATTCGAACCCCACCGAGCCCTTCACGATAGACGCCAGGCTCGACAGTTACTACCTCTCCAACTTCAAGTGGTTCGGCAAACCCGTTTCGCACCCACGGCATCTCGTGAATTTGCAAGCCGACACCGTGCCCTGTGCTGTGACTAAATTCGTTGCCATAACCAGCCTTAGCGATGAAATCACGACATATTTGATCCACGTCTTGAGCCAGCACACCCGCACGAACATGACCCAAGCCCAATAGTTGTGAGGCACTAACTATTTCGTGCATCTCGCTCAACACCGGATCAACATCACCGATCAAATATGTCCGCGTCATATCTGAGTGATAGCCATCGACTAGTCCACCAACATCGATGACGACGCTGTCACCCTCGATGATTTTTCGGCTCACCGGACGATGGTGAGGTCGCGCCGCGTTCGGGCCACTCGCCACGATCGTGTCATAACTTGTGAACTCGGCACCATGATGGCGCATGCGATAGTCGAGTTCATCGCGAATATCACGTTCAGTAAGACCCGAAACAAGCATCGGCACAACTTCGCCCAGTGCAGAGTCGGTGGCACGCGCGGCTAACTCCATTCGCTGAATCTCTGGTTCTGTTTTTCGCCGACGCAAATGTGCGACGACAGCAGAAACTTTGACCAGTTCTGAAATGATTTGAGTTGACATGGTTTCGTGGGCAGTCACGGTCATTTCTGCAGGATCAAAGCCGACAGATTTCAAATCTTTTGTCGTGCGCGATATTGCGTCACGCAACTCAATTGCGCTGCGACCTTCAATCACAAGGCACTGCGACTGTGAATTCTTTGTCTGTTCTCGAGATTGGTCTCCGTATCGGCCGTCAACTATCAACACCATGTCATCAGGTCGAACAATCAGCGTGCCGGCAGACCCGGTAAAACCTGTTAACCACCGAATACTGTTCAAATCTGTCACCAACAGTGCGTTAACTTTTTTATTCGTCGTTTGCTCTAGTCGTTGCCGAACAAGTACGTCTCGACCGGCAACAGTGAGTGGCAACATTTGATTCGTGGTCATTGCAATTATTTTTTCTCTGCGAGCAAAGTTGCGACTGCGCTGAGCGCAAACGTGTAACCGTTTGCACCGAAACCTGCAATCGTGCCCGACGCGACCGATGCGACGACACTCTCATGACGCCATGTCTCTCTGGTGGCCGGGTTCGACAAATGCACTTCGATTATCGGGCCAGAGAACGTAGCGAGTGCGTCGTTCAAACTCCATGCAAAGTGGGTTAGGGCTCCAGGATTGATGATGATCGCCGCACAACGAGAGCGTGCACCATGAATCGCAGTTACAAGTTCTCCGGCGCTCTGGGCAACAAGTGACTCGACTTCTAGGCCAAGTTTTGCTGCAGTTTCTTTTGCTCGACTCATATGGTCGGCAAGACTCTCTTTGCCATAAATCTCTGGCTGGCGCTGACCAAGCAGATTTAGATTAGGTCCACTAAGAATCAGGACAATTGGAAGTGTCGATTTAGCCATATCTATCAGAGTAGTTGCATTGCATCAAAAGATTCGTTCAGATATTTTTCGCTAATACCACCAACTATTTCAATACCATTTTTGCTGTCTAGAACGAACGTCAAGCCGTTTATCGCCTTTTTGTCGAGACGCATCAAATCAATCAGGTCATTGCGTTTCATTGTGTTTGGTATCGACACCGAGAGACCGTAAGCATCTCGAATAACTTTGTAGTGATACGCCAAACGAAGATCATCGATACGGTTCATTACGTGCGCTAGATGCGCCGCGAAGATCATGCCGATTGCGACCGCCTCGCCGTGCGCAAGGGCGAAACCACTCGACCGCTCTAGGGCGTGCGCCAAAGTATGACCGTAATTCAGGACGGCACGTCCACCTTGTTCACGCTCGTCATCCGAAACAATTTTGGCTTTAATTTCGACGCAACGGGCGATTCGAGACGTCATCTCGAGAGACAGCAAATCATCGCCTGACAAAAAATGATATTTTGCAACTTCACCAAGACCACATCGTGTTTCGCGCTCAGGTAAAGATTTCAGCGCGTCAACGTCGCAGAGCACGGCGCTGGGTTGCCAAAATGCTCCGACTAAATTTTTGCCCTGTTCCAAGTTCACACCCGTTTTGCCACCAATTGCTGCGTCGACCATGCCGACGAGAGTTGTTGGCAGATGAACTACGGCGGTTCCCCGATGCCAACTTGCAGCCGCAAAACCAGCGACATCCGTAACCATGCCGCCGCCAATACTTATTACGACATCAGAACGCGTCAAACCAAACTTTGCGAACTGTTGCGAAATTGTCTCAATCGTCTGCAATGTCTTGTACTGCTCACCATTGCCAATAAATATTTTCGTATTTGGCAGAGAAAGTTTCACATCAAACGGAATATTTTGCTGGGTAATGATCACGGCGCGCTTAGCGGTCTTCGGCAAAAAACTTTCAAGTTCGTTGCTTGCCCCACTGCCGACAATTACCGGATACGACCGGTCGCCGAGCGCAACAGTCAGTTTATGATTTGTCATTTTGCCACCTTGTCGACACCAGACAGTTTGCACAGAGAAATTATTTGCTCTACGACTGCTTTCACTGATAGCGATTGTGTCACAAGACGATGCGTGGCCAATTGCTGATACAACGGCTCGCGATCTTGCCGCATCTTATTTAGCGAGCCCACCGGATCGCCGTCTAAAAG
>BJGF01000064.1 GCA_014190295.1 Actinomycetes bacterium
CCAACAGTTTGGAAGTGGGTACTTGGTGCACCAAATACCGAATTGTGGATGGACAACTACTGCATCGCAGCGGGTGCTCCAAACACCGAGGCGGCAAATGCTTGGATCAACTGGGATCTCATCCCAGAAGTTTCAATCAAAGACTTGTCATATCACGGCTATCACACCGGTATGAAGAACATGTCAACTCTGATTTCAGAGGTTGCCCCAGATCTAACTCGAGGCGAAATGATTTTCTTTGGTGATGATCAAGTTTCGACGATGCAGACACAGGTAATCACTCCGGCGCTCGATCGTCAGATTGAAATCTTGAACAAGTCAAAGGCAAAGGCCGGAGGCTGATCTTTAGTGACCGATACGGTCGCCGTAAAGTTTAGAAACAAGGTTAGAGCACCAAAGTATTTGCTCGCCATTCCGGCGATCATTTGGTATCTGATCTTCTTTGCGGCGCCGATTGCGTTCATCGTTGTTTATTCGTTCGGCACGAAAGATACATCGAAGTTATTGCCGGTTGATTTTAGCAATCTCTCGTCGGCAAGTTATTCGTCTGTATTCGACGAGACGTTTTTCAAGGTGTTTAGGGCCACATTGCGTATCAGTTTGATCGCAACTGCGATGTGTGTGTTGATCGGTCTACCAGTTGCCTATTTTGCAGCATTCAAAGTTGCCGAAAAGTGGAAAGCAATAATTTTGGCGGCGGTCGTGGTGCCGAGCTTCACTAGTTTCTTGATCCGCACTGTTGCGTGGCGAATTCCACTCGCGCCCAACGGAGTCTTTTCGAAGTGGCTCGTTGAAATGGGCTTCATTGGTAGCAACGGCATTCAGATTCTTGAGACCGCAACCGCTGTACAGATTGCAATCGTTTACAACTATCTCGGGTTCATGATCTTGCCGTTGTTCGTGGCTCTTGATCGAATTGATGTGCGAATGCGCGAGGCGAGCAAAGATCTGGGTGCAGGTCGTATCGCAACTTTCTTTGGTGTGACGTTGCCACTCGCAGGGCCCGGAATTGTGGCTGGTGTATTGCTGACGTTCATTCCGATGTGTGGCGACTACGTCACGGCAACTGTTCTAGGCGGTGCTAAAGGCAACATGATCGGCTCAATGATCGCGTCACAGTTCAGCGGTGCGCAGAATTGGCCACTGGGTTCGGCGATGGCGATTCTGATGATCGGTGCAGTTTTGATGTCGCTAATTATCGGCGCGGCGATTGTTTGGGTTGTGCCGCGAGTGGCTCAGCTTTTATCCCCAGTTCTTCAACAAATTCGTCGCAAACTTCACGAGCGAGCAGCAGCACAAGTTCGAAGTGAAAAAATTCAAACACGCGTCAAACGAGAAGTCTTGAATAAAGTTTTAGCAATTTGGACTGTGATCGTTTTAATATTTTTATTCATACCCATTTTCTTGGTGATTTTACATTCGTTTAATGCTGGAAGTTCGTTCACGATTTGGTCGGGGAGCACAAGCATCAAGTGGTGGGGCGAGTTGTTTAACGGCGGTGAAATGTTCGGCGTGTTGTTGCGCTTTGTGATCGTGATCGCAATTGGGGTTTTGGCGCAAAACTATGTCAAAAAGAAGCCAACAGTTGCGCAATCGCTAAAGACCTGGCTGACCCCAGGTGCTTTCATTTTGGCGCTATTGATTAACGGGCTTATCACCAATTGGTATCGCACCATTTTTGATTTTGCTGGCATCGGCGATGCAATTCGCAATTCGTTCATCGCTGCATTCGGTGCAACAGTGATCGCTGTAATTATCGGTGGCATGTCAGGCGTTGCTTTGGCGCGCCGACCTGGTGGTTGGACAAAGTTTTTTATGGCGACCGTGTTTTTGATTTTGGTTACACCAGAAATTATGGATGCGATTGCGCTCGTGACTTGGTTTCCGCGCATTAACGAAGTGCCATTGGTTGGCACAATTTTTTCAACTGGTTGGGGTCCGTTTAACGGTGGGCTAAACAAACTGTGGGTTGGTCAATCGCTTTATGCGAGCGCAGTGGTGACGCTGATTGTGCGAGCACGACTGGCTGGCCTGGATGAGGCTCTTGAAGAAGCGGCAGGAGACCTAGGTGCACCACCAGCACGAGCCTTTAGGCAAATTACTTTGCCGCTAATCGCTTCGGCGATGGTGGCAGGTGGGTTGTTGTCGTTTGCGTTATGTCTTGATAACGCTGTGATTTCGACACTTCTGAGCGAAGCAGGTTCGACGACGTTTCCTGTTGCATTACTCGGCGCAACTCGTAGCACGATCAAGCCATTCTGGGGTGTCGGCGCAGTGCTGTTGTTTACGGTCACACTTGGTGCATTGTGGTTCTTGGCTGTTATCTTGCGTCGTGGTGGAGATTCGGCGAGCAAGATCGCTGCGACATTTACCGGGTCGTAACTTCATAGATTTCACGAGGTGTTGATATTTCGAATCACTATGAAATTCTTGGTATTAAACCAACGGCATCAATAACAGAAATTCGTACAGCACATCGTGACCAGGTCAGAAAACTTCACCCAGATTCAATTGGTTCAAGTTCGACGAGTTCTGTTTTGGCTCTTGCTGCAGTTAGTGAAGCATGGCGAGTTCTCGGAGACCCGGTAAGTCGTGCAGAGTATGACGCTTCATTGATCAGCAGTTCGACCAGTCGTCGAGAATTTAATCCAGAGCACGAAGCTGTTGATGACGCTTTTGAAGAGTCGGATTTTGTCGCACCTCTGATATTTGCTCGCGCGCAATTTCCGTGGAGATTCATGTTGACGTTAATTGCTATTGGGGCGATCATCATTTTGTTATTGCGCACGGCTGATTCGCCAAATATCTCTGATGGGCCAGATTCGTTGATTCAAAGTGGATCATGTGTGATGATTGATCCAACCCAAGCCGTTTATGAAGTTTCGTGTGATGGGCCACACGATGGCGTCGTGCGACAACTTATTGGATTTGACTTGACATGTTCGAGTGATACTTTCGGTTATCGCGACCGTCAGGGAATGGGGATTGCATGTCTCGAACCTTGATCAGGTCTAATCTTTAGACATGGCGCGGCACTGTGAACGGCCGGCGTGTTCGGGTCAAGCCGTCGTTGCTTATGTGATTGACCCATCTAAGTTGTTGGTCAGCATTGATGCTCCGATCCCGAGTGATTCGTCAAGAATGAATGTTTTATGCAGGCGACATGCCGACTCACTTGTTGTGCCCAAGGGATGGACGATCAACGACAATCGCGAGAAAAAACAGCGATTGTTTAGTTCGCCTGTGACACAAAAAATTGAAAAAAATGGTTCTCGACCTGCGACTAAACAACGAAGTAAACCAAAAGAAACGCCCAAAGAAACGCCCAAAGAAACGCCTGCTAAAACCTCACCAGCGTTGTTTGATGCATCAGTGAAAGAAGTAATTATCGAAAAAGTAATTGATGACACCCGCGATTCAGTAATTCCAATCGACCCACAAGAAACACAGGCGCTTCCATGGACTCCACAGTTTGATCGCACCGGAGATTTAGATGGAACATTGCGCGCGCGCGGGCGACTACTCGCTCGGGCATTTGGTCACGTCGATGACACCGTTGAAACAAGTCGTGATCAAGAGTCAGTTGACTTAGACCACGATCAGTCGCACCCTGAGTACTAAAAGTTTTCAATGGATGTAGTCGCAACGGTTGAAGTGCCAGTTGCTCCTGAAAAACTATTTGCCTATATTTCTGATCTGGCCAATTACGAGTCATGGCTTGAAATTGTGCACAGCGTCAAATCGTTTGACGCTAATTCTTGGACGGTTGAACTTCGTGCTCATCTGGGGCCATTTGCGCGCTCGAAGCGTTTACGAATGGTTCGCACGAGTTGCGATGAGCCCAATTCTGTCGTATTCGAACGCAGCGAAAAAGATGCGCGTCGTCACTCATCTTGGGTTCTCAGTGCGACGGTCAACAAAACCGCAACCGGCTCATCGCTCGAAACCAAGTTGCATTACTCGGGTTCGCTATTTACTGGCGGATTATTAGAACGAGCACTTGCCGATCAAATTAAAACTGGACGAGAAAAACTTATCCAACAACTGAGCGCGAACTAATAGTTACTGGTTGGCCCGCAGCCAACTGACCGCAAGCAGCGTCGATATCAGTGCCACGGTTGCGACGCACTGTCGCGTTGACGCCAAGATCGATCAATTGTTCGGCGAATTCTCGGACATCTTCTGGCGCGGTGCCTTTAGTGAGATAGCCAGGTGTCGGATTGAGCGGAATCAAATTGACATGCGCACTCGGCTTGAGACTCTTGCAGAGTTTCGCGAGTTCGCGTGCGTCGCGAGGTGTGTCGTTGACGCCTTTGATCAATGCCCATTCAAAAGTGATGCGACGATTTTTCTTTGCCAAATATTTGCGACAGGCTTGCATTAAATCTTCAATCGGATATCGCTTATTGATCGGCACGAGTTCGTTGCGAAGTTCATTGCGTGCGGCATGAAGCGAGACGGCGAGATTAACTGGCAAGGGTCGCTCGGCAAGTGTGTTTATTCCTGGAATGATGCCAACTGTTGAAATAGTTAAGTGTCTCGCCGAGATGCCGATTGCTTCGTGAATGCGAGTAACTGCTTGCCACACTGCTTCTTCATTTGCCAATGGTTCACCCATTCCCATGAACACGACATTGGCGAGGCGTTGATCTCGCCCGGCACTTGTGCGCGCTGCGTGCACGACTTGTTCGACGATTTCACCTGAAGTCAGTTGACGCGAAAAACCTGCTTGGCCAGTTGCACAGAACCCGCAACCCATTGCGCAGCCGGCCTGGGTGCTGACACAAACAGTGGCTCGATCTTCATAGTGCATGAGCACTGATTCGATTTTGTGCCCTCCGTTGGCGAGTTGCCACAGAAACTTTGTTGTACCCCCACGGTCGCTATCTCGCGAAGTTTCGAGCACAAGACTGCTTGGCAGAGCCGCATCGAGTTTGCCGCGCAGATCTTTCGAGATCGTCGTGATCTCGAGCGGTGCTTGAAACTCGGTGTATAGCCCTTGCCAAACCTGGTCAAGGCGATATTTTGGGCCATCCCCAAGAAGCGCGGCGATATCGTCGCGACTTGCGTCGTAGCGAGTTTTAATTAATTTTTCGGCCACTTTATTTGATGTGCTTTTGCGCGAGTTTTTCGTATTCAACCATGCGGGCGCGTAAGACATCGAGACTCGCAGTCCAAAATGATTCATCGCTGACATCGAGATTGAAAGCGCGACCAAGTTCTTCGGCGGTGTCCATTCCGGCGCGTGACAACACGGTGTCATAGCCACTGCGGAAACGCTCTGGGTCTTTGCTGTACTGCGCGTAAAGGCCCAAACCAAAAAGCAGGCCGTATGTATATGGCCAGTTATAAAAGTGACTGCCGTAATAGTGCGGTTTTAAAACCCACATATGTGGATGCGCAGTCGACTGATCGATGCCATTGCCATAAGCCGAAGCCTGAGCGCTGAGCATCATCTCGTTGAGTTCGCTAACGCCCAGTGTGCGACGTTGACGGCGGGCAAAAACTTCTGTCTCAAACAAGAAGCGACTATGAATATCAACAACTACTTGATTTGCGCCACCGAGATCGGTATCTAATAGTGCGAGCCGCTCATCACCTGACAAGCGAGACAGTCCTTCTTCGACCACAAGAGTTTCACAGAAGATGCTCGCAGTTTCGGCGAGAGCCATCGGCAAACGCTTTTGTAGCGGTGTGCGATCTGCAAGTTGTGTGTTGTGATATGCGTGACCAAGTTCGTGCGCGGTTGTTTGCGCCGAGTCAACACTGCCGCTCCAGTTGAGTAACACAAGTGAACGGTCCTCAACAAATGACATACAAAACGCACCACCGACTTTGCCTTCACGCGGTTCGGCATCGATCCATTTTTCGGATAATGAACGATCAACTAGGCCTGCCAAGTTGTCGCTATATGCGGCGAATGCACCGCGCACGAGTTGTACACCCTGGTCCCATGAAATCTGACTCGGTGCGACATCAAGTGGCGCAAAAAGATTCCACCACGACAAGCCATTTTTGTCACCGTGTAGTTTTGCGCGCACGTTCATCCATCGACGAAAGTCGGGGAGCGATGCAGTGACTGAACTTTGCATTGCGTCAAATGTTTTGCGACTAACGCTGTTTGCGTATAGCGACGCATCAAGCGGAGATGCCCAATGTCGGCGACGATTGATTGTGTTTGCCTCGCCTTTGATTGAGTTCATCGCGGCAGCGCACGGTATGGCAACTGTCGGCCACGCACGCATCTCGGCGTCATAGGCGGCTTTGCGAACTGCAAGATCAGAATGTGTCGACATTCCACGGATCGCAGTGATTGGCAAAGTTGTTGTGCCGTTTGGCAAATGCACTTCAGTTGTCAACTGTGAAGTGATGTCGCCCTGCAAACGAGACCATGCTGACGAACCAGTTGTTGAAAGTTCGGCGTAGAAACCTTCTTCGACTTCAGTCATTTGGTGTTCGGCTCGGGCTTGCAGTCTTTGCAGAGGCCCAAGATGTTCGCGCGCGACTTCGCTAACTTTGGCGAGATCATCGGCGCCGAGTGTGGCGACCCAATCGGCAAAACGCGCAAGCAACGGAGAGAGTCGCGAGTCGATTACTTCGAGTTCACTGAGCAGACCTTGTGCAGTTTCTTCGCGTGTGTTTGTGCTGACTGTTGAATAAACATACGAGCCAAGAATTTCAGACTCTTTGATTGTCTCGTTCATCGCATTGATAACTTCGTTGGCAATTTTGCCTTCTTGCGTAGATGGTTTGTGTGGCTCGCCGGCGCGGATATTGTGCTCTTCGAACTGCGCTTCGAGACGGGCGACATTGGCCCCTGTGCGCTCCATCGCGTCAGTGAACGAACGTGCAGTAAAAGATTCGTGAACGTCGGCTACTGACCAACGCGGTAAAAGTGTGTCTGTCATGCGATTCAGTGTATTAGTTAGGACTGTCTCGTTGATGGCGAGATTTCACCGACAAAAGCTTGCTCTTCGTGATGTGTGGAGAAGCCGATTTTTGAATACATCGCGATAGCCGCAAAATTGTTTTTGTCGACGTACAACATGCCGGTTGTGGCGCCTTTGCTTGTCAGATGATTGAGTCCGGCAACTGTCAGAGAGCGACCGAGTCCTTTTTTGTGATGACTTGGATCAACAGCGATCACATAAATTTCGCCCAGTAGTTGATCTGAGTCTTTGTCTAATTTTGTCCAGCAGAAACCAACTAGTTGCTCGTCAATGTGATGAAGCAGAAGACCCTGCGCATCAAACCATGGTTCGGCTTGTCGTGATGACAGAGTTCCATTCGTCCATCCGCCTTGTGCCGGATGCAGGGCAAATGCACGGTTATTGACCGCAAGCCAATCGTTATCGTCTTTGCCAACTCGAAATGGAGTGATTGAAATAAATTTTGTATCGGCAATAACTTTTTTAGAAAGTGGAAGTTCAACGCGTAGTTGCAAAATATCGCGAGAAGGTTTGAGATTTATCTGACTGGCCAAAAATCTGTGGGTTTCATTCGGCTCGAATAGCCACCACTGCAATTGTCCACCGCCTTGATTAGAAATAATTTGTATCGCTTCAGTCAGTAAACCTTCGCCGAGTTCTCGTGTCTCGCCACGGTGTTGTGGGTTGATGACCAGGTCAAGTGCCCATGAGTCGTTGCCACGAGAAACTTGGCAGTAGGCGATCGGATGTTTAGTTTCAGGTTTGTAAACAGTAAGGCCCGCGAATCCGTTGCGTCCGCCTTGGTGAAGGTCGATCAATAAATGATCATTGAGCGGTTTGCGTGAATCTGCTTTTTCTGCAGCATCCAACAACTGTGTGACTTCGGCAATATCTTGCGCGGTCATGCTGCGTTTGATATCGATCTGAACCACGCTGAGAGGCTATCTAATAGTCGCGCTGTGTAGTGTTGCCATCGCATGTCTGCTAAAAAAACAGAACTTACGAAACGAACTTCTGAGGTATTGCGTCGGCTCAAGGTCGAATATCCACAAGCAATTTGTGAGCTAACACACGAGTCCGCATTTCAGTTGCTTGCCGCGACGATTCTTTCGGCACAGTGCACCGATGTGCGCGTAAACATGGTGACTCCTGCGCTATTTAAGTCGTATCCGACTGCGGAAAAACTTTCTGTCGCTGATGTCCACCACGTTGAGCAGTTGGTGCGCTCGACAGGTTTCTATCAAACAAAAGCAAAAAACCTCGTCGGCATGGCGAGTCAAGTGATGTCACGATATGGCGGAGAAGTACCTCGTGAGCTTGAAGACCTCGTGACATTGCCGGGTGTAGGTCGCAAAACTGCCAATGTTTTGCGAAGTGTCGTTTTTGATTTACCAGGTTTGCCGGTTGATACGCATGTCGGACGCTTATCGCGTCGATTGGGTTTAACTAAGCAAGAAGATCCAGTGAAAGTAGAACGAGAACTCAATGAGATGTTGCCTCCACCTGAGTGGGGTCAATTTAGTTTGCGTTTAATTCTGCACGGTCGCCGTGTTTGTGATGCACGAAAACCAAAATGTGAAGAGTGTCTGCTTGAGAACCTATGTCCAAGCTCAATGCTGCCGACAAAAAAGACAGCAAAAAAATCTACCAAGAAAGCCAAAAAAAAATGAGCGTCTCACCGCAAAGACAAAGCGCACTCGCCGAACTTGCGGCACTCGCCGAAAATGTCGAGCGTTGTCGCGAGCGAATCGTGTCGTTGGCCGAGTCTCAACGCCTAGCAACCTATGACCCGAAGAAGCCGGAGAATGATGATGGTTTGTTGATGGCAATATACGAAGCCGAGCGCGGGCTGATCAATGCGGTGCGATTGCTGCAGCGCGCAGCGCGCAGTCGCTGAGCACGAAGAGTTATTGCCACCCACTCACGCTGACTTCATTTATTTTCAGGCAGAATAGATGGGTGCCGATTTCAGACTCGAATAAAAAGCCGTTGATCGCCGTTCTTGACTATGGCATCGGCAATCTTCGCTCGGCGCAAAAGGGTCTGCAATTTGTTGGTGCCGATGCGCGATTAACGAACGATATTAAATTAATTGCCGAAGCAGACGCAGTCGTACTTCCGGGTGTTGGCAACTTTGGTGCGTGCATGACGGCTCTTCGTGAGGCTGGTCTTGAGGAGAGTGTTCATGCTGCAATTGCGACTTCACGACCATTTTTAGGAATCTGCGTTGGGATGCAGATGTTATTTGAAAGCAGCGAAGAAAGCCCGGGAGTGACCGGACTCGGCATTGTTGCTGGTGATATTCGGTGGTTGCCTGATGGTGTGCAAAAGCCACAGATGCAATGGAATCAACTGAAAATAATAAAGCAGGATGAATTGTTCTCAGGTTTAGAGCAGAATCCATGGATGTATTTCGTTCATTCACTATCTGTTGTTCCAAAAGATGACTCAGTAGTTGTCGCAAATTGCAACTATGGCTTAGACCTTGTTGCAGCGATCAGACTCAACAATATTTTTGCGACTCAATTTCATCCTGAAAAGTCCGCGACTGAAGGTTTGAAAATTCTTCAGAACTTTGTCGCAACGTGTGGTGCTGATCGCGTTGCCGCAAAAGTTTGAGAAATTGATGCAGATATTTCCGACGCGCGAAGAGTTTCATTCGCTCGCCAAGCAAAACACAGTTGTGCCAGTGTGGTCAGAAGTTCTTGCCGATACTGAAACACCCGTGTCGGCCTACATCAAACTTGTTGGTGACCGTCCAGGGTTTTTGCTTGAGTCTGTAGAACACGGAGAGCGTTGGAGTCGCTTTTCTTTTGTTGGTCGTGATCCGGTGGCGACACTTGTTTTGCGAAATGGCATTATCACTACAACTGGCGAAGTGCCAAACACGATGCCGCGCGACAAGGGGATACTTGCTGCGATCGAATCATTGCTCGCAACATATACGGCGCCACTACATCCAGATCTTCCACCATTGCAAGGCGGTCTAATGGGATTTCTCGGTTACGACATTGTTCGTGAAATCGAAAACTTGCCCAAGATCCCACCCGAAGATCGTGATCTTCCAGATGCAGTAATCAGCATGATCGGTTCTTTGGCTGCGTTTGATCATTGGCGCCAACGTTGCTACATGATCGAAAGTGTCCCGGTTGCAGGCCTTGATGCTGCGCAACGAGACTCTGCTTACGACAACGCAATCAAACGTGTAAATAACGGAATAGAAGATTTGGCTCGTCCAATCGCGCATATACCTGTTGAGCCACCGAGCCGCGACGACACACTCACGATTGAATCGTCAATGCCAAATGGAATGTACGAGCGCGCAGTTGAAGTTGCCAAAGAGCACATTCA
>BJGF01000065.1 GCA_014190295.1 Actinomycetes bacterium
CCAGTTGGCGAAGTATTGCCAAAAAATGGTTACGACGCCGGTGACGATACATTTATCGCACCACCCGCAAATGGCTCAGCAATTGAAGTAGTCGTTGACCCAACTAGCGAACGATTGCAACTGCTTGAACCATTCGAAAAATGGGACGGCAACGATTTTATTTACATGCCAGTTCTCATGAAGGCCAAAGGAAAGTGCACCACTGATCACATTTCTGCCGCTGGGCCTTGGCTCAAGTTTCGTGGTCACCTAGAAAATATCTCTGGCAACTTATTTGCTGGTGCCGTGAATGCATTTACCGGCGAAGTCGGCGAAGGCTTCGACAAAATTGACGGGCAAGTTCGTTCGTTTCCTGAAATTGCACGTCACTATGGCGATAACAATACGCAGTGGTGTGCGATCGGCGACCAAAATTATGGAGAAGGTTCATCGCGTGAACACGCTGCAATGGAGCCACGCTTTCGCGGAGCATGCGTTATATTTGCGCGATCTTTCGCGCGCATTCACGAAACAAATCTCAAGAAGCAAGGCATCGTGCCGTTAACTTTTGCCGACCCGAAAGATTACGACTTGGTTAGTGAGCACGACACAATCAGCGTGCGGGGAATGCCACCAGAACCAGAAAAGCCAGTTCGTTGCATCATCCACAAACGCGGTGGCGATGACATTGAGATTCAAGCACTTCACACATTTTCGCCGGAACAAGTCAAGTGGTTCAAAGCAGGTAGCGCACTCAATGTTGTGAAACAAAAAGTCAAGCGAGCCCAAAAATAAATGGAGAGCCTGGCCCGACTCGTTGTAATAATAATGTTGTCGATTATTGGCGCAGGTGTTGCTGCATTTTTTCTAGGAAGACAAAAGCCAAAAAATATCGCAACCAAAATTCTCGGCTCAATTGTTGGAGTGTTCGCAGTTTGCTCAGGCAGTTGGCTCGCGTTGCTGCCAATCGGCATCGGCGCCCGCCTGCTCGGGTTGTTAGTCGCGGTTGCTGGCGTGCGTCAACTGCTCAAAATCTTTAAGCCCTAAACGGGAAAGGCCCCGCTCGAAGGCGGGACCTCTCAACCTATTAACCAAGGGGCTGGGGGAGCCACCTTATTAATAATTCAATGAACTTGGGGGAAGCTCATTGGTATGTTTCAATTATGCTACAAAATCGCTTAGATCTCTAGGCAGAAGGCAAGATACCCCCTATCATTTTTAGTGATATGGAACTCCGCCAACTTGAAGTATTGATTGCAATTGCCGACCACGGCTCGTTTTCTAGTGCGGCAAAAGCCCTGACGACGGTCCAAAGCAATATTTCGGCACATATTTCGCGCTTAGAAAAAGAACTCGCAACAACCCTGATCGAAAGATCTAACGGACAACTTACTGAAGATGGTCAATTAGTCGTTGAGCACGCCCGACGAGTGTTCAACCAAATACAAGACATCGCCGCCGATGTTCGTTCAAGCGAAAAAGATATAAAAGGAGAATCTCGTATCGGATGTATCGGAACTACTGGTCGATGGCTGATGCCGCATTTTCTTCCGGTTGTAGCAAATAGATTTCCAAAAATACATGTCACCATTTCTGAAGGAAGCACTTCAAGTTTGCTCCCCCGCTTATTGGACGGGTCGATTGATGCCTGCATCGTCCACTTGCCCGTTGAACATGAAAACCTTACATCTCATCCATTGTTTGCTGAAGACTTGATGTTGTTAGTAGATAACAAGCACGAGTGGTCAAAACTTGACACAATAACAATGACCGAACTTGCAACGAGACCACTGCTGATGCCGCCAAAAAATACGGCACTACGAAAAATTTTAGACCGTGCTGCCGGATCTCAGAGACTCGTTCTAAAAACGCAGGCAGAAATTGACGGCGTTCGACTGCTTACTTCGTTGGCATTTGAAGGTTTCGGTGCAGCCATCGTTCCAGCAACTGCTGTGCCAGGCTGGCTAACTGGAGAGTTCAAACGCATCAAAGTTCCTGAACTTCCGAGACGTGTGGTTGGTTGGGTGCAAAGAACTAGACCGACACCAAATAAAGCTACGCAAGCAGTTGTCGCCGTGATTCGCGAAGTAATTGAAAAAACCGACAACCAGCAACCAGGTGTACACACCGGCAAAGGTGCATTCCCACTTAAACGCTCTTCGTAAGTATCCTGAAGCAGTATGACAGTTCATCTTCAACGCGCAGTCAAGGGCGCAGTGGCTGCAGAAGTTAGATGGCTTGAAACAATCGGGCGTCGAGTCGTATGGATTGACGTTGACGAAACAGTTCGTCGCGGAGCGCTCTCGGCTGAGGCTTCGGGCGTAATTGCACATGCTGCGGATACTGCGCGTGAAAAGGGTTTACCTCTCGTGATGACGATCGGCAGTTCGGGCGCTGACATAGTTGAGGGAGTTGCCGCATTACATGGCTGGGGTCAAGCAGCCAAAGCGATCGCTAAATGTTCTGGTTACATCCCGGTGATAACTATCGTCACTGGTCCTGCAGTTTCAGGGCCAGCACTTTTAATCGGTCTGAGTGACATCGTAATTATGACTGTTGATGCATATGCATTTGTCAGCGGACCGACGATGGTTGCCGAATTTACCGGAATAAAAATCACCAACGAAGAACTTGGCGGCGCCGATATTCATGCCAAGCAAAGTGGTGTGGCGCACATTGTCGTTGCTGATCGCCAAACGGCACTTGCCGAAGCTGAACATGTGCTTTCATTTCTGCCAAATAACGTCGACGAGATTGCCGGCACTGCGTCAACTTATGATTCTGTTGACCGTCTCACGCCTGAGGCTGGTGAACTAATTCCAAATAGCTCTACCGGAAGCTACGACGTCAAAAAAGTTATCGAAGCAATTGCTGACGACGGATACTTGTTAGAACTTCGTGCTCGCTGGGCGACCAACATCGTCACAGGACTAATCACAATTGGTGGACAAAGCGTCGGCGTAGTTGCTAATCAACCGATGAATCTGGCTGGAACTCTTGATATTCTGGCTTCACAAAAAGCTGCGCGATTTGTTTCGTTTTGTGATGCATTCAATATTCCGATTCTGACTTTGGTAGACACGCCTGGTTTTTATCCTGGCAAAGATCTTGAATGGCGAGGCATGATTCGTCACGGCGCACAATTAGTTTTCGCATATGGTCGTGCAACCGTGCCAAGAGTCTGTGTAATTTTACGAAAAAGTTACGGAGGCGCTTACATCGTGATGGATTCAAAAAAAATGGGAAACGACATATGCATGGCGTGGCCGACCGCCGAATTGGCGGTTATGGGCGCAGGTCAAGCGGCAGCTATTTTGCAGCGGCGCGCAACAACCCAAGAACGTGAAGTATTCGAGCAAGATTACGTTGAGCGATTATTGAACCCGTATGTTGCCGCAGAACGAGGATACGTAGACAGCGTGATTGACCCAGCAGATACACGACGAGAAATTGCTGCCGCTTTGGCGATGCTCAGTGACAAGCGTGAGAAATTGCAGGCGCGCAAGCACGACAACACACCTCTCTAAAAACCCACACGGCTAGACTGATTTCGGGACTGGAAGATCCCACAACATATAAAGGACACCACAGTGGCTGAAACAATCACCATTATTGATGACCGGACTGGTAAGAAAGTTACTGTTCCGCTACGAGACGGCGTTTTTCCGTCGACCGCACTTCGCGAACTTGATCCTGACCTGAGAATGTATGACCCAGCATTTTTGTCAACCGCAGCGTGTGCATCTTCGATCACTTATATCGACGGCGAAGCGGGCATCTTGCGTTATCGCGGATATCCAATCGAGCAATTAGCGGAGAAATCAACATATTTAGAAGTTGCGTACTTGCTATTGAACGGCGAGTTACCAAGCAAGACACAGCTTGAAAAATGGAACTACGACGTCATTCATCACACGATGATTCACGAAAATATGCGCAAACGTTTCGTGGACGGCTTTCATTATGACGCTCACCCGATGGGAATGTTCGTTTCGGCAGTTGCCGCTCTGGGCACCTTCTACCCAGAGTCGAAAAATATTTTTGATCAAGCGTCACTAAGCAAACAAATACTGCGATTGATCGCCAAAGTTCCGACACTGGCGGCAATGTGTTATCGATTTAGTTCGGGCCTGCCATTCGTCTCACCAAATAATTCGATGAGCTACCCAGAGAACTTCTTAAACATGATGTTTCGACTGGGAGATGACCACACTGTTGACCCACGCCTGACGAAAGCGATGGATCTTTTGTTCATGTTGCACGCAGATCACGAACAAAATTGTGGAACCACCGCGATGCGTGTCGTTGCATCGTCACATGCTGATCCTTACAGTGCAATGTCGGCAGCATCTTCTGCTTTGTATGGCCCGCTTCACGGTGGCGCTAATGAAGCAGCGATCAACATGCTCACCGAAATTGGCAGCATTGACAATGTTGAAGCGTTCGTTAAATCAGTCAAGGCTGGGCAAGGTCGACTGCAAGGTTTCGGGCATCGTGTTTACAAAAATTACGATCCGCGTGCGGCGATAATCAAAAAAGCTGCTTACGACGTTTTCGATGTTACGGGGAAGAACCCACTACTTGATATTGCGCTAAAACTCGAAGACGTTGCACTCAGCGATGAATACTTCATTTCGCGCAAGTTGTACCCAAACGTTGACTTCTATTCGGGCCTGATTTATCAAGCACTCGGATTTCCAATTGAGATGTTTACCGTATTATTTGCGATCCCACGAACTGTCGGCTGGTTAACACACTTCAGCGAATTGCTAAAAGACGATGCACAAAAAATTAGTCGACCTCGCCAGTGGTATACGGGTGTCGATAAACGCGACTATGTCGCACTCAACAAACGTCAATAACAATTTTGCCAGTGCTGGCGTTGGTTTCCATATAGCGGTGCGCCGCCGAAATATTTTCTAGCGAGTACCGACTATCAATAATTGGGCGTAATTTACCTACCTCAAACATCGGCAACATTTCGGCAATAAAACGCTGTGTCAATGCAATCTTTTCTTCTAGTGGTCTTGGTCGCAACACCGTGGCGATAAGTCGAGCCCGTTTCGGCATTAGGGCTGCAATGTTGAACGGCGTTGAGCCACCGCCCATCAACCCGACCTGAACGATCGTGCCTTTGAGTGCCAGCGTTGCAACATTGCGATTGAGATATTCACCACCGATTACATCCAGCACCGCGTTGATGCCGTGATTATTGGTTGCGTGCTTACATACTTCAACAAAATCCTCAGTCTTGTAATCAACCGCCAAGTCTGCGCCAAGTGACAGACAGGCATCACGCTTGCCCGACGAACACGTCACGATTACGTTGGCTCCAACTGCCTTGCAAATTTGTATTGCCGCGGTGCCCACACCAGAAGCACCAGCATGCACGAGTGCCCAACCACCAGATTGCAAATTGCCCTGACATACAAGGGCATCCCATGCAGTGATAAAAACTTCTGGAATCGCAGCAGCATCATCTAGCCCAACTTTGCTCGGCACTCGCATCGCTTGTTGCTGATGTACCACCAAATATTCGGCGTATCCCCCACCACTAACGATTCCCATAACTTGGTCACCCGGCATCCACATTTTTGCGTCCGCGCCACACGATTCAACCGTGCCCGCAAATTCAAGACCCGGAATCTCGTGTTGTCCCGGAAATGGATCCGGATAAAAACCCATTCGTTGCATCAGATCGGCGCGATTCAATGATGTCGCACGAACTTTTACCAATATTTCGTTCGCGTTTGGCTTGGGCTTTTCTATATCAACTACGCCCAATACTTCTGGATCACCGTGTTTAGTAATTACAACTGCACGCATAATTATTTACGGGTCATTTTTTCTTGCAATCGGCGATCAACTGCCGCCAAAAATTGCTGCGTGGTTAGCCACGGTTGATCTTTCGAGACAAGCGCCGCTAAGTCTTTGGTCATCTCGCCACCTTCGACAGTTTCAATACAAACTGTTTCAAGGGTTTGGGCGAATTCAACAACTTTTGGAGTGTCATCAAGTTTGCCGCGATGGCTCAACCCGCGTGTCCAAGCGAAAATTGACGCAATCGAATTCGTTGAAGTCTCCAAACCTTTTTGATGATCGCGATAATGACGCGTAACCGTGCCGTGAGCAGCCTCTGACTCTAATACCCTGCCGTCTGGGGTTGTCAGCACCGATGTCATCAGCCCAAGTGAGCCGAAACCTTGTGCGACAATATCTGACTGCACATCGCCGTCATAATTTTTGCACGCCCACAAGTACCCGCCTTCCCAACGCATCATGCAAGCAACCATGTCATCAATTAAACGGTGTTCATACGTCAGCTTGCGCTTCTCGAACTCGACCTTAAATTCAGTTTCAAATATTTCTTGAAAAATATCTTTGAATCGACCGTCATATGCCTTGAGGATCGTGTTCTTCGTGCTTAAAAAAACTGGAAAGTTGCGTTGTAAGCCGTAGTTAAAAGAAGCCCTGGCGAAACTGCGAATTGATTCGTCGTAGTTGTACATCCCCATCACGACACCAGAACTCTTAAAGTCAGCAACTTTCATTTCGACTGGCTTGCTGCCGTCTTGTGGCACATAAGTCATCGTCACCGTGCCTGGCCCAGGAACCTTGAAATCAGTGGCCTTATATTGATCGCCGTGTGCATGACGACCGATCACGATCGGTTTGCTCCAGTGCGGAACAAGTTTTGGAATGTTCTTGCAAATAATTGGCTCGCGAAACACAACACCATCTAAAATATTGCGGATCGTTCCGTTAGGTGATTTCCACATCTGCTTCAAATTGAATTCTTTGACGCGCGCTTCGTCCGGCGTGATTGTTGCACACTTCACACCAACACCATGTTTCAAGATCGCATTGGCGGCGTCGATCGTTATTTGATCACCAGTTGCATCGCGATTTTCGACACCCAGGTCGTAGTAGTCAATATTGATGTCGAGATACGGCAAAATCAATCGGTCTTTGATGAACTTCCAAATGATTCGTGTCATCTCATCGCCGTCAATATCTACAACTGGATTTGCGACCTTGATTTTGGTTGTCATAAAACTCCGATAATTCGAATAATGATTACTTGTATCTTACTTGTACACAATAGTCACCAGACTGTTAGTTCTCACAACACAGGATTAATTCGTAGCTGGCACCTAAAATATGCAAAGTGGATTTCGCCTGGACACCCGAGCAGATCGCACTGCGCGAACGCGCCAGAAAAGTAGCCGCAGACGCCGTAAAAAAATACGGTCGATTCAACGACACTTGGATGAACGGGTATTCACGAGAATTTTCTCGCGAACTTGCAACGCATGGATGGATCGGTATGACATGGCCAACCGAATTCGGCGGTGGTGGGCGTCCCGCGATTGAACGATTGATCGTCGGCGAAGAGATGATCAGTGCTGGAGCGCCAATTGCCGCCTCGTGGTTCGCCGACAGACAGATGGGTCCTGCGCTTATTGCTTACGGCACCAAAGAACAACAGGATGCATTTTTGCCCGACATGCTCTCAGGCAACTCAACTTGGTGCATCGGCATGAGCGAACCCAACGCAGGTAGCGATCTCGCATCGCTGAAAACATTTGCCGAGCGTGACGGCGATGAGTTCGTCATCAATGGTCAGAAAATTTGGACAAGCTTCGGCGAACACGCGGACTTTTGCTATTTAATTTGTCGCACGAGCAACGACGGTTCGGCGCATGCAGGCATCAGCGAAATAATCGTGCCAATGAAGACTGCGGGCATTGATATTCGTCCAATCAAAGACATGACGACCAACAATCACTTCTGTGAAGTTTTCTATACAAATGTTCGTGTGCCCGCAAAAAACCTGGTCGGCGCACTCGGCGGTGCGTTCAAGCAAACAATGCGTCAACTTGAGCACGAGCGCGGCGGCATTGATCGTCTGGTTTCAAATCACGCACTTTACAAGATGGCCCTCGAGTGTGCTAACCGTAAAGATTTGCTGATCCGCCAAGAAATTGCAGCGATTGAAACCGGCTATCAAATCGGTCGAATCTTGGTGATTCGCGAAGTTTTACATCAAGCCCCTGTCGGGTTCTCTGCAGCGACCAAATGTTTCTGCACCGAGCATGAATGGCGTGTAGCGCAATTTGTCAGCAAAGTTTTTGGCCCACACGCTTTATTGTGGGACGACCTGTCGCAAGGACTCGCCTATGCGTCGGCGTACACAATCATGGGTGGCACTTCCAATGTGATGCGCAACATTCTCGGCGAACGCACACTCGGTCTCCCCCGCGAACCCAAATAAATTCGTCTAGTAGCGTCAGGATATGGGCAGGGGCACAAATATGAATCCGATTGAACTTGCGACAAAAGTTATTGATTCGGGTGTTGTTGACCAGCCGTTAAATCGCGTCACCAACGAAATCACCGAACTCGCAGACGGCCTGGCGATCGTTGAAAGTTTCAGTCACAGCGCGATATTCAACACTGGTGACGGTTTGATGTGTTTTGACGCTTCGGGTGCTGGCAGCGGCAAAGATGTCGTCAACTCAATTCGTTCGTGGCGCAGCGATCCAATTTCTACATTGATTTACACGCACGGTCACGTCGATCACGTTGGTGGAAGTTTCGCTTTTGCCGCCGATGCCAAGCAACGCAATCATCCAAAGCCACATGTCATTGGCCACGAAAATGTCAATGCCCGCATTGATCGCTACACGCAAACCAGCGATTGGAATATTCGGATCAACCAGCGACAATTTGGTGGCATCCGCAGTGACATGGGCTTGAACATTGGCGAAAACTTGCAACGCTTTTTGCCACGATCCACGATGCGACCAGACGAAACATTTCGTGAATCACATATTTTCAAGGCCGGCGCTACGACTATCGAGTTGCATCATGCTCGTGGTGAAACAGACGATCATCTTTGGGCGTGGTTGCCTGAAAAGAAATGGTTGTTCTCGGGAGATTTCGTAATTTGGAATTATCCGAACGCAGGTAATCCACAGAAAGTTCAGCGCTATGCATTTGAGTGGGCACAAGCACTTCGCCGAATGATCGCTCAAGGACCAGAATTGTTGGTTCCTGCGCACGGTTTGCCGATTGAGGGCAAGGCACGCATCGCGATAGTGCTTGATGACATCGCGACATCTTTAGAAAGTCTTGTCACCCAAGTTATTGAAATGATGAATAGCGGTGAAACTCTTGACACGATCATTCACACGGTCAAAGTTCCACAAAATATTTTGGATAAACCATATATGCGACCGCTCTATGACGAACCAGAATTCGTGGTGCGAAATATTTGGCGACTGTATGGCGGTTGGTGGGATGGCGCGGCATCACGACTCAAGCCTGCACCCGACTCACAAGTTGCTGCTGAAATTGCAAGGCTTTCAGGTGGCGCAGAAAATTTGATGACCCGCGCACTCGAGTTAATGACAACCGGTGATGTCCGTCTTGCATGCCACCTTGCAGACTTCGCGGGCTGGGCAGCACCACAAGATTCGGCGATTCACGCCAATCGTGCAACGATCTACGAGCAGCGACGAAAAAGTGAACTATCGCTGATGAGCAAGGGCATTTTTAAAGGTGCTGCTCGCGAATCTAAAGCGATCGCCGACCAGAAATAATTTAGTGGGCGCGACGGGGCTCGAACCCGGGACCTCTACCATGTCGAGGTAGCGCTCTACCAACTGAGCTACGCGCCCTTACTGAACTGCCAGCATAGCGCGCGAGTTTGTCGGTCAAAAGGTTGAAGTGCGACAATAGTGCTATTAGCAAAATCTGAATTTCGGGGGCACATGTCAAAGTTGACACTCAAAGATCTTTTCGAAGCCAAGGGCAAGCGACACCTGACTCAGGTTTTTGTGCGAACTCCGAATGAAGCAGCCGCGTGCGAAGAAGCCGGTATCGACATGCTCGTTGCAGCCGAACTGCACGATGGCCAGTCAAGTGACTACATCGGCATTCGCAAAGCCGCGCCGAACACTTTTCTGACAATCGGTTTGGCAATCAACACTTACGCCGGTCAGGCCGAAATTCTGCACAACGCATATCGACTGATGGGTGTTGGCGCCGAC
>BJGF01000066.1 GCA_014190295.1 Actinomycetes bacterium
GGCCGTCTCGCCCGATGGTGAACCAAACGGTGTCGGCAGTGAGATAAAGACGACTAATCAGCGGATGGAGTTGTTGGCGGTGATCAATGCATTGAACGCTTTCGCGAACTCTGCAGAGCCACTAGAAATTGTTTCTGACAGCACTTACGTCGTGCATTGTTTTCGTGACAAATGGTGGATGGGTTGGCAACGCCGAGGCTGGAAAAATTCACAACGTCAACCTGTCGCGAATCGAGATCTCTGGGAGCCACTGATTGAACTAGTCAATACGCGTGGTGATGTCTCGTTCAGATGGGTTAAAGCCCACAATGGCGAACCGATGAACGAACTTGTAGACCAACTTGCTGTAGCCGCATCGCTTGGAGCAAAGTAAAAACTTACAAGTTGCTCGAAACAGTAAAAATTGCGTAGTGTGCGTAGTCATGGACATCAAAGACGTAAGCGCAGTAGTAACCGGTGGAGCATCAGGAATCGGAGCAGCAGTTTCACGGATGCTCGCAGCTCGTGGGGCAAAAGTTGTTGTTGCCGATCTTCAAGAAGACAAAGGCACTGCACTCGCAAAAGAAATCGGCGGGGCATTTTGCAAAGTTGATGTCACAAATACGCAAGACATCATCAATGCCACCGAGATGGCAAAATCAATGGGACCAGTTCGTATTCTTGTCAACTCCGCGGGCATCGGTTGGGCACAACGCACAGTCGGCAAAGATGGTTCTTACGAGTCGGCGGCCAACCTTGATGCGTTCAAGAAAGTGATTGCGATCAACTTGGTCGGCACTTTCGATTGCATTCGCATCGTCGGCACCGCAATGAGCACAACCGAACCTCTCGAACACGGAGAGCGCGGCGCAATCGTCAACATCGCTTCTGTCGCTGCTTACGACGGACAAATCGGTCAGGCTTCGTACTCGGCATCAAAGGGTGGAGTCGTCGGCATGACTTTGCCGATCGCTCGCGATCTTTCGGCAATCGGTGTTCGCGTCAACACAGTTGCGCCAGGGTTGATTGACACACCTATATATGGACAAGGAGAAGCAAGCCAAAACTTTAAAGCGTCTCTTGAAAAGGGCGTGCTTTTCCCTCATCGTCTTGGTGCGCCAGACGAACTTGCTTCAATGGTCGTTGAGTGCATCGTAAATAGTTACATGAACGCCGAGTCAATCAGAGTTGATGGCGGCATTCGCATGCAACCGAAGTGATGCTCGAGTAAAACTCGTGGCAGGAATCCACGTTCTACATAGTCATCCGTTCACTTCGTTTGATGAAACCCCGCCATCTGACGCAAAGTCGTTTATCGCAATGCCGATACCTTTCGAAATATTGCCACAACTTGTTGGAGATAAATTTCGTCATCGTCTAGGCACTTGGCCACTTGATGTCGTGAACTGGTTGCCCTCAGACCCCGAAAGCGCTCTGACAATCCAGATGAAACAAAAACTTTTGATGCAGCGTCGCGACGAGGTGGTCAGTTTGTTTTCTGGTGGCGATGATGCGGCTCAAGAAGCAGGTGAACTCGTCAGCCAGTGGGCGGGCGCCAAGTCAACCAGCACCGGTATCGACGCATTGGTTGATGCAGCGTTGCTCGTCGCAGATGATTTGGCAGTTCTCAAACCAGTTATCTCTAGTGATGGTCAAGAACGACTGTTGTTAGTCGCCGGCGTTGTTTGTGGACCGAGTCGGTGGCGTCTTGCCGACAAAATGGGAAACGACATGATCGCAGTTCACGCACCAGTCGCCAAGTATGCCGAACAAGTTGGTGCGGGGGTCGATACATCTCTGCAACGACTCTCGGTAGATCGACCTGTATGGAGATCAAATTGGATAATTCAAGATCATCCGGCATTGTTTCAACCCGTGATTCCACCAGCACCGTTGCTTAAACGCCCACAAGATTTATGGATTCGTATGGAGCGACAAACTTTGCGACGACTTCCAGTCACAGGCGGTGTGCTGTTTACAATTCGAGGATTTCAACAGCCGTTAGTTGATTATCTGCAACGCAGCAAAGAAATCGCCCAAACAATGCGCACGCTGTTGGAGCGACTTCCAGATGATGTTGCGCAATACAAGTCGGTTTTCACTTACCGACCCGAGATTCTTTCGTGGATGAACCAGTTCTGCTGACTAGATAGTTACGTCGTGTAGTCGGCGTTAATTCGAACATAGCCGTCAGTTAAATCGCAACCCCAGACAGTGCATTCGGCGGCGCCAGTATTTAGCGTGACATGAATGCGCACAGTGTCGCCGCGCATATATTTGCTCAGTTCAGCAAGTCCAGAAGCATCAACAAAACTCGGATAGACCTCTTGGGTGCCAAAACGAATAACAACTTGATTCTCGTCAATGTCGTGTTCACTGCTGCATTTGCCAATCGCCATTGCCACTCGACCCCAATTTGGGTCAGCACCATGCACGGCTGTTTTCACCAACGGCGAATTAACTATTGATTTAGCCACAAGTTTTGCTTGACGTTCGTCGCGTGCACCGTCTACGCACACCTCGATTAATTTCTCGGCACCTTCGCCGTCGCGTGCGACTTGTTGAGTCAGCGAAAGTGCAACTTGATAGAGCGCAGCCTCAAACTTCGCGAGATCTACCGCACCCGCAACACCGCTAGCCAAAACAAGCGCCGTATCACTCGTCGAAGTATCTGTATCAACAGAAACACAGTTAAATGTTTTGTCAATCACGCGACGAAATATTTTGTCAAGATCGGTTTTTTCGAGTTGTGCATCGGTGAACAGCAGCGTGATCAGGGTTGCCATATTCGGCTCGATCATGCCAACACCTTTTGCAACGCCGACTACTCGCGCCGATGAGCCGGCAACCACAGACTCGGCAACTTTATGCACCGTATCGGTGGTCATGATGCCGAGCGCAACATCGTCGGCCGAAGTATTAACAAATGAGTTTGGCATCGCGTCAAGACCGGCACGAACATTTTTCATTGGATACTGCCGACCGATGACCCCAGTTGACGCGATTAAAACCTGCTTGGCGTCACAGCCGATTTTCGCGGCGACGCCTAAGACAACTTCACGGGCATTACCCATGCCTTCGGCACCTGTTGCGACATTTGCATTCTTTGAAATCACAACAATTGCGCGTGCCGTCAGGTCGGCAATATTTTCGCGACTGACCACGACGCTTGGTCCAGCGAAACGACTCTGTGTAAAAACACCGGCCGCCGCACAAATTTTGTCGGCCACCACCAGTGTGAAATCGTTGGTCGCGTCCTTTATTCCGATGTTGGCAACATATGCACCAAAACCTTGCGGAAGTTTCATCTAGTCAGTCTATTTTTTGTCGGCAAAGTATTCAGCCAAATTAACCAGCGTTTGTTTAATCGCTTTGTTATTGCCTTTTACGTATCCCGCTAACTCAAGCATCAACGGTGATTTGCTATTGCGATATGCGAACTGTTCTGTGACTGTTGTGCCGCCAGTAGTTGGTTCAAGAATGTATCGCCAAATGTGGCCACCGAAGTGTCGCCATGCAATCTGCTTATCTTCAACAAACTCAACGACCGTATTGGTGATTTTGTATGGCATGCCCTTCTTCATACTCATGCCGAATGTTGTGTTCAGAGAAAGTCTTTTCGGCGCTGCGTCTTTGGCTGCCAAAACCGAACCTGAGCCGTCAATAACCGAGTGCATCGCAGGGTTTGCCAGCAGTTCAAAGATCTCATGAGGCGTTGCAGGCACAAAGTTGCTCGCCGAAATTAATTTATTTTTTTTATCGACCACGCTTGAAATGTTTTTTTCCATGACTTGATGCTAGGCAAGCGAAGCAACGACTGCATCGCCACATCGTCGGCCAGAATAAAGTGCACCTTGAATCGACCCGGTATCGCGATGATCGCCGCAGACAAACAATCCGTCACCAAGGGCAACTTGTTGCTCTGGATCAAAAGGCGGCAGTTGTTCGGGCCCCGCATGGGTAATTCGATACGTCTTGAGGTGTCGCCACGCATCAACTTGTGGTCCCCACCAAGTGCGCAGTTGATCTCGTGACATGGCTTCAAGATCGCCGTCAATGATGCCAGGCAGTGCTGCGACAATTAAATGTTGCCCTGGTGGCGCGTAACTCGGTGCAATATTGCTGAGTACCGCGGCGTTTAGAACTGGCCCCTTGCCCGTGCCGTCAAGCACGACAAATTTCTCGTGAGTTGGTGGTGAATCAGCGGCAAAATAAACGCAGCCGGCAACTCGTGATGCAATTTCTCCTGTTTTAAGAAGTTCGCAAGAGGCAGGCTGGTCGGTTGCAACGACTATCGCTCTGGCTTTGATTTGCGAATCAGCAGTAGAGACAATGCCTGGCGCAACACCAGTGACCCGTGTGTTCAGGTAAATGTTTTCTAAACCAAGATGTTTGGCCATCTGCTCAGGCAAAGCACTCATGCCATTAGTTGGCAATGCACTTTGACCCTCGCTCAAATATTTGAAGATTATTTCGAACATCCGACGAGATGTGCGCAAGTCTGGATCAAGTTGAATGCCCCCAAATAACGACCTGAAAAAACGGTCAATAATTTTTGATGAGAAACCGAATGCACGTAATGCAACAACAGTAGAAATATCTTGCTTAGATAAAATCTTCGCCTCATCAGAGTGCATCACGCGCCAACGCAATACAGCGATGCGCATTTTGTCGGTCAGCGATCCGATTGGTGCAAAAACTGTTGCGATTGCACGTCTCGGTTCACGAAATGGGTCGGTGACAACCGACGCTTTGCCATTTCGCATCACGAGTGCACCAGAACTAAACATCTTCAAATCAAGTGCCGCCATATCAACTTGAGTTTTCAATTCAGGATAAGCAGTCAACAAAACTTGAAATCCGCGGTCAAGCAAAAAGCCGTCAACTTTGTCAGTGCGAACTCGACCACCGACACCGTCTTGGGCCTCGAGCACGATTACTGACAAGCCATGGCTATTTATTTGTCGTGCCGCGGCTAAGCCCGCGAGCCCAGCCCCAATAACGATCGCATCAACTTGTGTGGGGAGACCCCTCATTTGTTGAGCAATGCGCGCAGTGCAACATCAATCGTTGAATGCTGAAAAGTGAAACCAGATTTTTGCAATTCGACAGGCATCACGCGTTGACCTGTGAACAAAAGTGCCTCTGCGAGTTCGGCACCCAATAAAAGTTTTGGTCCAAACTTTGGAATCGGCAAAATCGCAGGACGTTTCAATACTCGTGCCAGCGCCTTCGTGAACTGTGCGCTCGTCACTGGGTTTGGTGCAGTCAAGTTGACCGCCCCCGAAATATTGGCTGTTAAAAGATATTCAATCGCTGAGATTTCGTCATCTAGCGAGATCCAACTTTGCCATTGTTTGCCGTTACCGAATTTTCCGCCTAGACCGAATTTAAATAGCGGCAGTTGTTTTTTGAGTGCACCACCAAGTGGTGTCAGCACAATGCCAGTGCGCAAGAACACAGTGCGCACGCCAGCATGAACGCTTGGTTTGGCGACGTCTTCCCACTGTTTACAAATATCAGCCAAGAAACTTGAACCGTGAGTTGAGCGCTCGTCTAGTTCTTCGTCGCCGCGGGGCCCATAGATACCAATCGCCGACCCTGACAAAAATACGCTCGGTTTTTTTGCACAGTTGGCAATAGTCAAAGCCAGCAGAGACGTGCTCTTGGTGCGACTGTCGAGAAGTTCTTGCTTATATTTTGCGGTCCAACGACGATCGCCAATGCCTGCGCCCGACAAATGAATTACCGCGTCAGAACCATCAATTACTGATACATCAATTTGCCCGGTCGCCGGGTTCCATTGGCTTTCATTTGACAGAGGTGCACGACGAACCAACTGAGTCACTTCGTGGCCGTGTTTGCGAAGAATTTCAACTAATGGTTTGCCGATTAGTCCACTTGCGCCAGAAATTATAATTTTCATATACCGATAATGCTAGTTACTTAATAACAATTGGCACCGACGTAACGACGGTATTTGGTCGGTATAGCAATCGTGCTTTTATCGACAGCGCTGATTGATTGTGTAGCCATTGTGACCTAAGTGACGTCACAAATTCAGGAATGATCACTGTGATGATGTCATCACTGGCTTCGTCGTCAAGTTCGTTGATTCTTGTCATTATCGAGTCAGTGATATCACGAAACTGATCGGTGACCATTTCTAATTCAACAGTGAGGTTGTGCTTAGCCCAGTCGGCGTCAAGTTTTGCCCGCGCCTCGGGTGAGCCGACAACTGATAGCGCCAGCAATCTGTCCGGGCGCAAACTCTCGGCATATTTGACGGCCTGCAGCACGCCTCTATTCACCGAGCCAACAAGCACGACTACGAGATGGATCTGTCGCGGCGCAATATAACCCTCTTCGATTTGTAAGAACGATCGCACACGCACATAGTGGCGATTGATGGTCAAAAATATCACCATCATTGACGGGATTATTACGGCCGGAATCCATGCGCCATCGGCGAACTTAACAACTACGACGATTCCAGCGACGAACAAAGTTGTCAGCGAGCCAACACCCGAAAAGAACGCCCTTATCTGCCAGCCAGGTTCTTTGAGTTTGCGATGTCGAACGAGCATGCCGAATTGACTGAGAGTGAAACCCGTGAATACACCAACGGCGTAAAGAGGGATCAGTGCATTGACGAGTCCGCCGAACGCAAAAACTAATCCAGAAGCGGCTGCACCCAGAAATAAAATGCCATTCGAAAACACAAGTCGATCGCCACGATTTGCCAATTGTCGGGGCAGAAAATTGTCTTGGGCAATGATTGATGAAAGCCTCGGAAAGTCGGCGTAAGCAGTATTCGCCGCCAAAATCAAAATACCGAATGTCGCAAACTGCGTTATAAAGAAGAAAATATTGCGACCACCGTAAACTTGTTCGGCCATTTGTGCGAGAACAGTTACTTTGATGTTTCCCTCGTGATCCTTCAGCGGTTGAAGTTTTTCCGCCAAAATACTCAAACCAAGAAACGAAGTACCAAGGACAACGGCCATCCACATCAATGTTTTTGATGCGTTCTTTGCTTCTGGTTTTTCAAATGCTGGCACACCATCTGCGACTGCTTCAATACCAGTTAGCGCGACCGCACCAGACGAGAAAGCTTTCAGAAAAAAGAATATTGTCAAACTCTTTTGTCCAGAAAGAAGTTCTTTGGCAACCTCGCCTGAGTGGTCTATTGGTCCGAGGTCTTTGAAGTAGACCTTGTAAAGACCGACGATAATCAGTGAAGCGAGACTCAATATATATAGGTAGGTCGGCGGTGCAAAAAGTGCACCAGATTCTTTTATACCGCGCAAGTTGGCCAAAGTGACAATCACGATGAAACCGATGCACAGCATCACTCGATATGGCGCAAGATTGCTGAAAGCCGAAATAATTGCCGCAACACCGGCTGAAACAGAAACCGCGACCGTCAAAATGTAGTCAACGAGCATTGATGCTCCAGCCACAAGCGACGGATGTTTACCGAGATTTTCACGAGCGACGATGTAACTGCCACCGCCTTTCGGATATGCATAAATTGTCTGGCGGTAGCTACTTACAACGATGATTAAAAGCGCAATAACGAGAATTGAAATTGGCACCAAGTTGTCGAAGGCCGATAAACCCACGGCAGCAAGTGATAAAAATACAATCAGAATTTCTTCAGTTGCATACGCCGTGCTCGAGATCGCGTCGCTGGCAAAAACTGGTAGTGCAATTTTCTTCGAAAGCCGATGGTGCTGATCTTCTGAACTAGCGATCGGTTTGCCGATGAAGAAGCGTTTTAGCGCAGATGCTGAGAGTGCCATTACGGTGATACATCTTCGCACAATCGTCGCTAATTAGCACGAATATGGCTTATGCTTAAAAGAGTGCATGTAGTAATTGTCGGTTGCGGTCGAGTTGGTTCAACTCTCGCACTCGAGCTTGTTGCGGTCGGTCATACGGTTGCTGTGATAGATCGCAAACCCGAGGCTTTTAAACGACTTGGCGAAAACTTTTCAGGTCTCACAATTGCAGGCATCGGCTTTGATCGCGATGTGCTTCAAGAAGCCGGCATTGAAAAAGCACAAGCGGTTGCTGCCGTTACGAACGGCGATAACTCGAATATTTTGATTGCTCGTGTTGCTCGAGAAAAATTTGGTATTGAAAAAGTAGTCGCGCGAATCTACGACCCAAAGCGTGCCGAAATCTATGAACGCCTTGGTGTGGCCACTGTCGCGACGGTGAAGTGGACATCAGAGCGCATCTTGCGTCGCATCTTGCCAGATATTTCTAGCGTCGAGTGGACAGATCCAAGTTCGAACGTTGTATTGATTGAGCGAGAGTTTCCTAACAGTCTCGCCGGAAAAAAGATCATCGAGATTGAGTTATCTGGTGCCCGAATTTCTGCGCTTCGCAGACTCGGCACTGCGGTCATTCCTGATGAAAATACAATCGTGCAGCAGGGCGATATCGGATACTTCGCCGTCGAGATCGGTTCTCTTGACAAGTTGAATAGTTTGCTGAAGCAGGATAAATCATGAAAGTAATCGTTGCGGGTGGTGGAAGCGTGGGTCGCTTTACAGCAGAAGAATTAGTTGCTGCTGGACACGATGTCTTACTTATCGAAAATGATCGCGCAGTATTTCGAGACTACGGCAAGGCCGAAGAATCTAAAGGTGTGCGTTGGTACCTTGGCGACGCATGTGATGTCGAAGTGCTTCGGGCAGCAGGTGTGCCTGATGCAGATGTGGTTGCAGCAGTCACTGGCGATGACGAGGACAATTTGGTGATTTCACTTCTCGCAAAACAAGAGTTTGGTGCCCCACGAGTAATCGCTCGGGTGAATAATCCAAAAAATCACTGGATGTTCAATGAGATGTGGGGAATCGATGTCGCGGTTTCGACACCACACTTAATTACCAGTCTTGTTCAAGAAGCAGTTTCGGTTGGCAACTTCGTAAAACTCATGGACTTTGCCGGTGGCAAAGCAGAATTAGCAGAAGTTACGCTTGCCGAAAATTCGCCGGCAATCAACAAAACGCTCAAAGACTTAAAGTTTCCACGTAGTGCGACTGTCGTGGCTGTTGTTCGTGAAGAGGTTGTTCTTGTTCCTGAGAGCGACACTATTTTGCGAGCCGGTGATGAAGTTATGGTTCTAATCACCGAAGACGCTGAGCCAGCAATCAAAAAAATACTCGTCGGCTAAATTATTTCGTCTGGCGGGTTCTACCTAGATCTCGCTAAGCGAGAAGTGTGTAAGCCGGGTTGAGCACCACTGTTCTGTCGCCATCTTGATGCGGAACACCATCAATCATGATGCAGCCACCATGATCAATTCCGGGAATATTGCGACGGCCACTAAAAATAACTGTGATTTCGCCAGTGCCGTCCGTGATTACGATTTCGACTGCCGGAATTCCGCTACGCGGCTTAATTCGCATTCGCTTAATTTCGCCGGCAACTTTGACTCGTTTGCGACATTTCATGTCGCCAAGACGCACAAAATCGTATTGTTCAAAGCGACTGCACAGTCTCTCGGTGTCTATTTCTTTTTTGTCGGTCAAAAGATTTTTTCCGATATCGCGAAGTCCCATTAACTAGTCGCCAATCTGCTCAGTTCTTGTTCTAATTCTAAGTCTGAAAGGACGCCAATTTTTGATGTCACAGTGCCGTCTTTAGCAATGAACACCCATGCTGGTTGGTAGGGCACATTAAATCGCGCAAAGACCTCTCCGTCGCCGTCATTGATATTTGCAAAAGAGAGATTGTTTTCAATTACGAAATCTTGCATTGATCCCGGATCACCGTTCCACGCAACACCAGTAATTTGTACTTTTCCCTGCCAGGTTTTGTATGCAGCCTCGACCGAGGATGACTCAGATTTGCAAGCGCTTCAACCTGGCGCCCAGAACCACAATGCAAGCGGCTGATTCTCTAAAACTTTCTGGCTTTCGAAACTCTCTCCATTTAAAAGTGCTGCGACGCAAATCGATTTTGATTCATTGGTTGTTGCTGTTACCGGTGATGG
>BJGF01000067.1 GCA_014190295.1 Actinomycetes bacterium
GCAACTACAAAATCATCCGGTGTTGGCTGTTGCAACATCATCCACATTGCTTCGACGTAATCGCCGGCAAAACCCCAGTCGCGTTTGGCTTCAAGATTGCCCAGCACAAGTTCACTCTGTAGACCAAGTTTAATTCGAGCCACTGAATTTGTAATTTTTCGCGTGACGAACTCAAGTCCACGACGCGGTCCTTCGTGGTTGAACAAGATTCCCGAGCAAGCAAACATTCCATAACTCTCGCGATAGTTGACGGTGATGTCATGGGCGAAAACTTTTGCCACCCCATATGGCGAGCGCGGATGAAATGGTGTCATTTCTGTTTGTGGAGTTTCACGAACTTTGCCAAACATCTCCGAAGACGAGGCCTGATAAAAACGAATCGGATTCTTTCTTGCACCGCCGACGAGGCGAATCGCCTCAAGCATTCGCAATACGCCGAGCCCTGTGATGTTGCCGGTCAACTCGGCTTGATTAAACGACATTGCAACGAAAGAAATTGCACCGAGATTGTAAACCTCATCGGGTTGAGACATCTCGAGAGCACTAACAAGACTCGAAAAGTCTGCGAGGTCACCTGGCACAAGTTGCACAAATGGAAACTCATCGCGAATTGACTCGGCTTTTGGATTGTTCTGACCCTTAACTAGTCCGAACACCTCATAGCCCTTGCTGTGCAAAAATTCGGCGAGATGACGACCGTCTTGTCCCGTGATGCCGGTGATCAGTGCGCGCGCCATAACGATCTCTCAATCTACTAGCGATTTGCTGCTCAGATCTTCTCCGCAAACCTACGGCTCTAGTGTCACGACCCGAGCCGTACGCTCAATAGCCGTGGTATTCAACTCAGAATCAAGTTCGGTCGTTGTGCTCGCCGGCGGAGTCGGCGCTGCACGATTTCTGCGCGGGCTTGCACTCGTCCACAATCCAAAAGCAACAACAGCGCTCGTAAATACTGGTGATGACACTGTCTTGCACGGATTAAATATCTCCCCTGATATTGACACTGTGATTTACACGCTGAGCGAAGCGATAGATCAAGTACGTGGCTGGGGACTCTCGAATGAAACTTGGCGTGCAATGGAGTCGCTCAAAAAATATGTTGATGTGCGACCAGATGGATCATCTGCGGCGCCCGAATGGTTCAACCTCGGTGACCAAGATCTTGCCACTCATTTTTATCGCACAGCAAGACGAAGTGAAGGCGCTGATGCATCACAGATAACAACCGAAATCGCTCGTGCTTGGAAGGTCGCTCAGCGAGTTGTGCCGATGACAAATGATGATGTTGCAACTTTGGTTGAACTTGCACACGATTGTCAGGCTGGCAAAGCTGGTGAGCAGATTAGTTTTCAAGAGTATTTCGTCAAATATCATCACAATGTCGCGGTGCGAGCGATTTATTTCAAGGGAGCCCAAACCGCCAAGGCAAACTGTTTGGAAGAATTGAAACAAGCAGAAGTGATCGTCATTGCACCATCTAATCCGATTGTCTCGATTGGTCCGATTCGCGCTCTAAACGGAATGGATAATTTATTGATTACCAATCGCGACAAAGTTGTGGCGATCTCGCCGATTGTCGGCGGACTTGCGCTTAAGGGGCCAGCCGACAGAATGCTCACCGAACTTGGGCACGAGTCTTCGGCGCTCGGCGTGGCGCGACTTTATGCGGCGATTGCTTCAACAATTATTATTGACAATGTGGATGCAGAACTAAAAGACGCCATCGAACGCGAAGGGGTGCGCTGTATCGTGACGAATACGGTGATGTCAGACCAAAAAATTGCCGGAGAACTTGCGCTGACGACCCTCAACAGCGTCTCAGGAAAACAAAAATGAGCCGTTTAACAATTTGGGGTGTGCAGGGCATCGGTGAAATCACGCCACAAGATCAACTCGGAAAATTAATCGCCGAGGCATGCCGTCAAGAGCCAAATGGACCACTACAAAATAATGATGTATTGGTCGTAACACAAAAAATAGTTTCAAAAGCCGAAGGTCGTCTCGTGCCGATTGACGCCAGTGACCCACTTAGCCATAAACAGCTCGTCGAAGACGAAGCAGTGCGCATCGTGCGCCGACGCGGAGATTTAATCATTACCGAAACCAAGCACGGGTTCATATGTGCCAACAGCGGCATCGACTTGTCGAATGTTGAACGAGGATACGCGGCTCTGTTGCCGATTGACAGCGATAAATCGGCAAGACGAATTCGCGACGTCATCAGCGCAACTCTTGGCGTGAGTGTCGGCGTAATCGTCAGCGACACATTTGGTCGTCCGTGGAGAAAAGGATTAACAGATGTCGCGATTGGTGTTGCGGGCATTGCCGGGGTTGTAGACCTGCGCGGCACCCCGGATTCACTTGGTCGAATCATGCAAGTGACCGAAGTTGCTGTTGCCGACGAGTTGGCTAGTGCTGCAGAACTCGTGATGGGTAAGTCTTCAGGAATACCCGTTGCCGTGATTCGCGGTGCCGACGAAACGTGGTTTCGCAACTCAGATATCAACGAACTAGTAAGACCACCACAAGAAGATCTGTTCCGCTAATTAATTAGTGCTCAAGTAATTCCGCTACTCCAGCGCTAACCGAAGTCCAGTGCGACCAACCAAGTTGAATTCGCGCCCGAGTCGTATTCACGGCATTTCGCTGCAGATCTCCATGACGTGCGGTTTCAAATTTTTCTTGCAAAGTTGTTGCTGAACCCATCAAACTCCATAAGTCGCGAATCGAAGTTTGCTGTCCTGTACCAACATTGATCACTAACCCGCCACCTTTGGTCATTGCGCGTGCAAGCGCGTCAACCGCATCGTCAATAAACAAAAAATCACGGGTCTGTCGGCCGTTGCCACAAATTGTTGGTGAAGTATTGTTCGCAATCGCATGAGCGAACGCAGCCACTACTCCATCGCTGGGGCGTTGGCGTTTGCCGTAAACATTCGTCATTGCCAGCGCAGTGAACTCGACGTCATAACTCTCGCGGTACACGGTCAAAAGATCTACAAGAGTATTAGCCATTACATGCGCCACTCCCATTGGTTCAGACTTACGACCTTCTTTGACCGGCAACTGTCGCGCGGGAACTTCGCCGTATAACAAACCTGCGGGCAAAGCCACGATTACTTTTTTGACATTAAATCTGCGGGCCGCTTCAAGCACCGCAAGCAACAATGTCGCAGATCGTAATGTCTCATTAGTTCGCGTTGCACCAATTGGCAATAGCGCAAGATGATAAATCACCGATGGTCGACGCAGTGCAATTAATTCAGAAAACTCTGGTGCCGCAATATCGAGATGGTGAAATCGTAAAGCACCACCACTCGAACGGGCGTCGCTGAGATTTGCCAGCGACCCAACTGATAAGTCGTCGACTACTTCAACATTGTGACCGTCAACAAGCAATCTGTCGACAAGATGTGAGCCGATGAAACCCGCACCACCACAAACGAGCGCACCATTTACCTGAGTCATTTAAACCGAGTCATTTAACTTGGATCGGGAATTTTTGCATCTCGTATCACAGCTCCAGAATTTACATCACCATCTGCGCCAATCAAACATGAGGCGACTTGCGCGAACGCGCCGACGTGTCCCATCACAGCACTGTCAATGACTACAGCATTAGCGTCAACTTTGGCTCCAGAAAGCAACACACTACGAATAATTTGGGCCCCTTGACCCACGACACAACCTTCGCCAATCACACTTTGGGTGATTACAGCGCTCGGGTCAATAGTTGCATTCGCATCAACCGGCTCTACTTTATAGATACTTTTTCGGGACAATAATTCAACATTGCATCTGACATAAGTATCTGGACGACCAGCATCAATCCAATAATCATTTGTTGCCAACGCATACAACACACCAGCATCGGCCATTTCAGGAAATGTGACTCGTTCAATCGAAAGTGGTGCAGTGCCGGGCATTCGTTCTAACGCTGAAGCTTCAAAAATATATGTTCCGCCATTTACATGTCGAGACAAAGTTTCACCTACTTTAGGTTTTTCCACGAAACGAATGATTTTTCCATTTGACTGCGCTTCAACGACACCGTATTGAGAAGGGTCAGCAACCGGCGTGAGATGAATCGTGCCTTGTGCCTTGCTCGCGCGATGAAACGCAATTAGTTCGGCAATATCTAAATCTGTGATCACATCCCCGTTAGCAACGACGAAAGTTTCACCACGTTTGTGAATACCTGCTTGGCGCGCGGCAAATCCAATTGCGCCAGCTGTGTCAAGAGGTCGATCTTCGACGGCATAACTTAATTCGACTCCTCCACAAATATTTGTCGGAAACGCTTTCAAAAATGGTTCGGGTTTGAAGCCGAGCGAAAGTACGGCATGTGTCACCCCGCCACGCGCAAGTGAAGTCATCAAGCGTTCAAGCAACGCGAGATTACCTACCGGTAGCAACGGCTTTGGCGTCGTAAACGTCAGCGGTCGAAGCCGCGTACCAAACCCACCAACCAGCACGACTGCGTGCATTTCGAAATTTCCTAAGAGTTGAGAATGAGCAGGTCTAGATCTGCCGTCGTAGTTGGCTTGGGTGGCTCAACATCTTTTGCGACGAAGCCAAGAGTGATCGCCATTCCGTTACCTGTGAGTCGAATATTGCCAAGATCGGCAATCGAAACTTTCGAAGAAGAAACTGATGTATCCCAAACCGTAACTTGCACAGATGCTTCTTTGTCGCCGCATTTTGTGTCGGTCTCACTGAGCACTTCGCCATTATTTATTGTTTCTGGAAATTTAATTGAATCATTCGTTACTTCGATGCCGTACAAGTCAAAAATTGTTTGCAAATTGGCGCGACGCTCACCCGAAAGAACTTGTGGCTCCCAACGCACGATGCCTGCCGACTCGATATAAGCACCGGCTTTGAGACTTGCCGCATTTGCGCCGACTTCTTGCCCTACTGGCAACGAATCTATAAACTGATCGCACTTGTAGACACCGAATGCTGTGTAATAATTCTTGTTTGCAGTGTCAAGTGCGCTTACTTGACTTTGACTTTGGCGGGCAAAAGCGATGAGAGCCACGCCAAGCACGCAGACGACCAAAATCACAGTCGGAAACAATGTTCCACCCTGCATTCGAACCTTACGGCCCTTGCGATTTTTGCTTACCGCAGCGAGTCGCGCGATTTTTTTAGCAGAAGATGAGGTAGCCACGAAGAAGAAATGCTACCGCCTTAAGGCGTGTACAAGGCTTCATAGCGTTGTGCCACCGAGGCTGGTGAGGCATGATTCTCAACCCATATTCGTCCCCGCTCACCCATTTCGCTAAGTATTTTAGGGTCTTGCGCCATCGCCCTAAGTGCGGATATAAATGCATCCGAATCATCTGGCTCAACGCAAACTCCGGCACGAGCCGCCGCCAAAATTCGTGGAACTTCTGTATCTAAATCAACTGCCGCCAGAACTGGTCGACCTGCAGCCAGAACCGAATAAGTTTTGGATGGAACGCTTACCGAACCAAGACCACGCTTCAACGGCACGACATGAATGTCGCCAGTTGCAAGAACTTCACTCAACCGCGAGGCATCTTGGTAGTCGCCGAATTTGACATTGCTCAAGCCGTGTGCGGATTTCTTTAATGACTCGCGCGCTGCACCCTCACCGTTGATCACAAAAATAAGTTGCGGCAACTCTCGTGCAGCGATTATCAGCATCTCAAGTGATTGCGAGAAACCAACATTGCCGGCATACATCACCACAAGTGCATCACCAATACCCAGTTCGGTGCGATAGTTCGTCAGTCGTGACATCGGATTAATCGCTTGAGTGTCGACAAAATTTGGAATTACTCGAACACGTTTGTGAAACTCTTGCTCGAGTTTGCTCTGGACATTGTTGGCTAGATCATCAGAAAGCAGCACCACCGAATCGGAACACTTGTAACTTGTTCGCTCGAGCCAAGAAGCAAATGAGATAATTTTCTTGTTGGTGATCGCGCCAGTTTCGATTGCTGCATCCGGAAAAATATCTTGAATGTTAAAAACCAACTTTCCACCGCGAAATAATTTTGTGTGCCAACCGATTAGCCCGAGGGTTAGCGGTGGCGACATTGCCAAGACTCCGTCAACGCGACGCCAAACTTTGCCCGCAAACAAAGCACGCAGGCCCACCAGATAACTAAATAAAATAAATCCAACTGCACGGCGAAGCAGATTACTTTTGGTTTTTCCGGCAAACGGTTGAACACGAGTGATCGAACCCCAATTGGTTTTTTCGACGCGCCATAATGCGCCAGACCAACCCTGTTCGACTTGATGTTTGCGATACCAAGGCAATGAAGTAACCACGTGAAGTTCATGACCGCGGTTTGCAAGTTCGTGCACGATTCGTGACATCACCACGCCTGTAGGCGCCATATCAGGCTCAAAATGTGGGCACAAAACAATTAGTCGCAATTTTTTAGACATCGTCTACCGTCTTTGATACAGCGGTTGCGTATGCAGTAATTAAATCACTGCCAGAATTTTTGATCGAAAACTCAGCGGCTCGAAGTTTGCCAGCAGCCACAAATTGATCACGCTTTGCGTCGACTATTTGCAATGCATTCGACCATGCGTCCAGATCAAGTGGCAAAACCAAACCTGCATCACCGACAACTTCTGGCAGGGCTGCACAGTTGCTGGCAATAACCGGAGTGCCAAGCATCATTGCTTCGAGCGCTGGCGCACCGAAGCCCTCATACAAACTCGGAAACACAAGCGCGCTTGAAAGTTTCATCAAGCCGTCTCTATCGCCATCAGATACGCGACCAATTCGCACAATCCGATCGTCTAAATTAAGGCGACGAACTTCACGCATAAATTCGTCCTCGGCACGTCCTTTGCCCCCTGCACAAACCAGTACCAAATTTTTATCACTCCAGTGCGAGTTCATTAATTGCAATAGAAACTTGTGATTTTTGTGCGGATGAGTGATCGCCGGCAGAAAAATAACTTTTTTAGAACTCAGTCTCAGCCGATGTCGTAATTCTTCTTCGCTTGTCGCATCTATGCCAAGAGATGAATCTACGCCATGGCGAACCACACAAACTTTTTTGGTTGACAAATCAAATGCATCGATCAAACATTCGCGCACATAATTGCTCGGTGTTGTCACAATCGAAGCACGACCTAGTGAATTAGGCACAACTTTGCGAAGATACGTGAGCCGCACTCGACTAAAGTTTTCCGGAAACGACAGATACTGCACGTCATGCATCGTCAACACTGTTTTTCGTGCCCCGATTCGTGGCATCGTTCCGCCACCATGATGCATTAAATCGAACTTGCGAGATTTGTTTGCAAGCCAAGTTTGTTCAAGTGCGATCCGCGCTAAACGTGTACCCCGATGTTTTGGGGCCTCGACACATTTATAGCTATCGGCTATCTCGGGGTGATGTCGAGTAAAGCCATTCTGTACGAACAGTGTGATTTGATATTCGAGCTTTGTTTTTTGGTTGAGAGACGCACCAGACAACTGACGCAATAAATATTCTTGCGAACCTCCGACTTGACCACTGCGCAGCCACAACAAATTGACGCCAATTTTTATTTGTCTCACCCGACTACCTCGTCGTAAATAGCGGCTGTGGCGATGGCCGTATTTTTCCAAGTCATCTTGGCTGCACGGTTGTATCCGAGTTCAACAAGTTCAACTCGGCGTTTTAACGCATCGGTGATCCCGTTGGCAATGCTCGTCGTATCACGTGGGTCTACAAGCACAGCAGCATCACCTGCAACTTCTTGAGTTGATGAACCACGACTAGTCACCACGGGCACGCCACAACTCATCGCTTCAAGTATCGGCAAACCAAAACCTTCCATCAACGAGGGGTAACAAAATGCACTTGCGCCTGCATAAAGCGCACCGAGATCATCTGGTGCAACGAAGCCAACGAATTTGACTCGTGACAGCGGTTTAGTTTTTGGTTTTTGCGAAACTTTGATCTCTCCCCAACCAGTCGCTCCAACAACAACCAATTCTGGTGCTGAATCACCAAGTGTTTCGATCGCCTCAACTAATCGAGTCAAATTTTTGCGTGGTTCAAGTGTGCCAACAAATAATAGATAATCGCCATTCAAGCCATAACGGCGGCGTACTTCTGCGGCATCTTGCGAAATCACAGGTGCACTCACGCCAAGTGGCACATGACGCAAGCGATCGGACTCAAAACCATATTCGGCACAGTCGTTGAGTGTTGCTTGAGATGAACACAACAAAATCTCGGCGCGCTTCAACAATATTTTCAGACTCCGACGAAAAACCGAATTTCCACGACGACTGAAAAACTCCGGATATTTTAAAAATGCCAAATCGTGCACTGTCACAACCATTTTTGCCCGTGAAGCAAACGGAATAACCGAGGTGCAATGCAACAGATCAACTTTCCCGGTTGCCCGTTCAATATGCGGTAGGCCAAGTCGCAAAGAAGTTTCATAAAGTGCCGGACCACGCAAAGCAAGTTGGTGAACATCTATCGGCGGCCTATACGACGACTCTGGTTTGCTTTTATGACGACCAGCAACACCGATTAATTGCACATCGGGTCGTGCCACTGGCATCGTCTTGGCAATTTCAATTGCCGAAGTCGCCGTTCCGCCTGGCACACGATGCCAGCATTGCTCTAACGAATAGGCCACACGCACGCCTTCTATTCTGCCTGCGTTGGCTTGGTATTGGGTGAACAGTCAACAAGCGTAAGCACGGTGGGCTTTGGGTCGTACGATGTTGTTATCCATATGAGCGAAAAGTCTTCAGCGCCTAAATTTTGGAACGACCGTGTCGTAGTTGTCACTGGCGGAAACGGCTTTCTCGGAAGAAATGTTGTGGATGCATTTCGCCAAGCTGGTGCAAAAGTTGTCGCACCGCGACGAAACCAAGCAGATCTAACACAACCTGGCGTGGCCCTTGACTTATTTAAAAAACATAAACCATCTCACGTTGTGCATTTGGCTGCTCGTGTTGGTGGAATCGGCTACAACCAAGTCGCACCCGCACCGCTCTATCTCGATAATTTGATGATGGGGACGAACACGATTGAGGCCGCTCGAATGACCGGTGTCGAAAAAACAATTTTGCTCGGCACCGTGTGCAGCTATCCAAAATTTACTCCGGTGCCATTTCGTGAAGAATCTATTTGGGATGGCTACCCGGAAGAAACGAATGCTCCATACGGCATCGCCAAGAAAGCATTGCTTGTTCACGCACAAGTCAACGCCCAACAATATGGTCAGCGTTTTGCATTTCTGATACCAACAAACTTATTTGGGCCTGGAGATAAGTTTCACCCTGATGTCTCGCATGTAATTCCGGCTCTCATCAAAAAATGTGTTGAGGCCAAAGAACAAAATCTCGACAAAATTTCTGTCTGGGGTACGGGCTCAGCAAGTCGAGATTATTTATATGTCAAAGATGCTGCTCGTGCAATTTTATTAGCCAGCGAATTGCACGACTCAAGTGAACCGCTGAACCTGGGCAACAACCGTGAAATCACGATCCGTGAAACAGCAGAGACAATTGCTCGAATTGTCGGCTTTGCAGGTGAACTTGTTTGGGATTCATCTCGTCCAGACGGTCAGCCAAGACGGCGCGTTGACGCGTCTCGTGCCGAACGCGAACTTGGCTGGCATGCAACAATGGACTTTGAAGACGGACTGCGCGAAACGGTTAACTGGTTTATCGCCAATCGCCAAGAGGCGCTCGTACTTCCAGTTTGATTTCAATTAAATATCGTGTCATTTCCGCCGCCTCAAGTTCCGCCACCATTGCCACGCGCAACCCAGTCTGCGCCAAAAAATTCAAAATCGGCTCGTCAAACAAGAAAAATAAATCGCACAAATAGCACAAATAGCCAGCGACCAAGTTTCAAAAATTCAACAAAAAATAAAACAAGTTTTACTAACGCGATTGTTGCCACCAATGTTGGGCTATATCTTTGGATGTCAGTTTCAAATTTTGAAGCGATATCGGGCA
>BJGF01000068.1 GCA_014190295.1 Actinomycetes bacterium
TTATCGGCACGAACAACATCGACTCTTGTAATAGAACCTGACACGCCCCTTCGGTGGTCGGTCTGGCCACTGTTTTCGGAGCAGGTGGAGGAACAAGTTCTTACGCCGAAGTAGAGACGACTGATGTTGTTGTTTTGTGGGGCTCAAACGCCCGCGAAGCACATCCGATTTATTTTCATCACATTTTGCAAGGTGTCCGTAACGGTGCAAAATTATTCGTTGTTGATCCGCGTCGCACTGCTTCGGCTGAGTTCGCAGATATTTGGTTGGGCCTAAACATTGGCAGCGATGTTGCTCTGTCGAACACGATTGCTCGCGAAATTATTCACGCTGGTCTTGCCAACAAAGAATTCATCGAAGGCAGCACTTCTGGTTTCGTCGAATACGCCAATTCAGTTGAAGAATGGACTCTTGCGCGTGGCAGCCAGGTGACTGGCATTCCGCAAGATGCGATTCGCGAACTTGCGCATGCATATGCCAAAGCCGGCACCGCACAGTTGTGTTGGACACTGGGCATCACCGAACACCACAACGGTGTCGACAATGTTCTTTCACTGATCAACTTGGCGTTGTTGTGTGGTCATGTCGGACGCAATGGTTCTGGGTTGAGCCCGTTGCGTGGACAAAACAATGTGCAAGGTGGCGGCGACATGGGTGCGTTACCAAATAAGTTGCCCGGCTTCCAAGACGTCGTAGACGATGTTGCACGCGAAAAATTCAATCGCTTATGGGGTTGCACAGTTCCGGCAGAAGTCGGCTTGAACTTGACCGAGATGTTTGAAGCGATGGAGCGAGGCGAATTACGCGCTGTTTTTGTGATCGGCGAAAACCCTGCCCAATCAGAAGCCGACGGAACTCACGCCACACACTTGCTAGAAAATCTTGACTTCTTGGTGGTGCAAGATCTTTTCTTGACTAAAACTGCAGAACTTGCAGATGTTGTATTTCCGGGTTCGGCATCTTGGTGCGAAAGTGACGGCACGGTCACAAACTCTGAGCGTCGCGTTCAGCGAGTGCGCAAAGCCCTGAACCCACCGGGCAATGCGCGAGATGATATTCAAATCATTCTTGACTTGGCTCGCGAAATGGGCCACGACTGGAAGTACGAATCGATCGAAGAGATCTGGAACGAATTGCGCAGTCTCTCGCCGATGCATCATGGCATGACCTATTCACGTCTTGCCGAACTCGGCGGAATTCAATGGCCATGCTTCAGCGAAGACAAACTTGAGCCATCATTTTTACATGGTCGCCTTTGGGACAAAGACCCGACCAAACGTGGTCGTCTCGCACCGTTCAGTGTCGTAATCGATGATCCACCAGTTGAAGCAACCACGCCAGAGTTTCCGTTGCGTCTTACAACCGGTCGTCGACTTGATTCTTACAACACAGGTGTTCAGACGCGGGGCTTTGACAGTCCATTGCGAATCGGAGAAACGATTGATGTTTCTCCAGAAGATGCAGAAAAACTTTCGATCCGTGAATCAGAAATTGTTCGGGTTAGTTCTCTGCGTGGTTCGCTAGAAGTTCCTGTGCGAATCGACAAGAGTCTGCGACCTGGCCTCGTATTTATGTCGATGCACTTCCCTGATCAAGTGAACACGAATTTGATAACTATTGACGCCACAGACCCAAAATCTGGAACTGCCGAATTCAAAGCCGCGGCCGTTCGCATTGAACGTTTGGATGCTCGCGTACCGGTTGCTGGCGAATAACTAGCTAGTTTTTAACTCTCGGGCAAGAGAACAAATTTGCCGACATGTTTTTTTTCGAGAAATTCTTGTTGTGCTTGTGCAATCTGCATCAGTCCAAACGTTTTTGCCACAAGTGGACGTATCTGATTTTTCTCGATATACGAAATTAGATTCGTAAACACTGGTTCATCCCAAGCGGTGCAGCCGACAAGATTCAAATCTTTTAAATAAAACGTTCGAAGGTCAAGATTTACGATTGGTCCACCAATCGCGCCTGACGAGACATAGCGCCCGCCGCGTCGCAGCACTTTTAGCATCGAATCAAATGACGAACCACCGACATTGTCAACCACGACATCAACCGACTCTTCGCCAAGAATCTTGGCTAAGTCAGTTCCGCGCTCAACCACATCATCAGCACCGATTTCGCGGATGCGACCAATCTTTGATTTACCAACAATTGCCGTGACTTTTGCTCCGCGAAGTTTGGCTAACTGAACAACTGCAGAACCGACCCCACCTGATGCACCCGCAACTAAAACGTGTTCGCGCGCGACGACCTTGGCACGGTGCAACATGTTTTCTGCAGAACCATAACTGCAAGGAATAGAGCCGAGTTCGGCGTCGCTCCATTGTGTCGTAACTTTAAAAACTTCTGTCGCCGGTGCTTTTACAAACTGCGCGAACGCACCATCAAAATCTGACCCGAGCCAGATGTTGCGCATTGATCCAAAACCATCAGGTCGCATGCATGGTCTTACCAAGACACGAGAACCGATTATTCGGTCGTCGACACCGCTCGCTACTGCCACAACTCGCCCACAACAGTCAGTGCCTTGAATAAACGGAAATGGTGTCGCGATATTCCATCCTCCATCGGGTTTTTGTGTTTCGGCTTGCTGTTTGTCGTCAGAGACAACATTGGTTCCGGTCACGACACTCGTTGAATACCATCCAAGACGGGTATTTATTTCTGTGTTGTTAACACCTGCTGCAAGAACCTGCAATAAAACTTCGCCACTTTCGAGAACCGGCATCGGCACATCGCGGTATTCGAGTTTGTCATAACCACCATTGCCAGTAGTAACAACCGCTTTCACCGCTAATCCTGCACTAATCAATCAACGCATCAGAACGCATGCCCGCACGTTCAAGATGAATCGGTAAAACTCGACCGTAAAGTTCTTTGGCACGTTGCGGACTGCTGACCATTCCGGACTCTTCGACATAGCTAAAGATCGCGACATATCGTTTTCGTGAACCCAACAATGGCGTAACACGATGCAACGAATAACGACCCTTGAATATTTGCAGGTCTCCGGGCTCAAGACGCAATGTGTGAATCAAAGATCGATCATCATCCAAGACTTTTTCGACGATGTCATAATTCTCTGCAATTGTTGAACGCACTCGCGGACTGTATTCGAAATTTCCACCAGCCTCTGCATTTTGGATAGCCAATGTGACCGTGTAATTGTTTGTGTCAAAGTGCCAAGGAAACCCGTTGCCTGCCTCTGCCAAGTTCACGGTGACGTCAGCCAATGGGTCGGCATATGGAAAGAACTTTTCTTCATCGAGTACCTGCTTAATAAATGGTGAAAATGCAGGCCAGTCAAAAATTGCCCGCAGAATACTCTCTGGTCCGAAATTGTCGGCTGGCACAAATGCGTTTGAGCGATCATAAAATCGACGCAACGGATGGCTCGTCGGCAAGTCGGGGCGATCTTGGGTGAAGTAAGGATTTGTTCGGGTGAAGTTACGATGACCATGCATCTCTACGCGGTCGCATTCGTGCACTAGTTCATCAATTCGTTCGGCACGAAGAAACCCCTTGAGAACGACACAACCATCCTTGACTATGAATGAATTCAAATCGTCAATCAATGCCGTTCGCGCTGGCCCGTGTATCGAAATGGGATACCGGACCGTGTCGATGTAATCGCTGGCAACAATTTTCAAGACGACAATCCTTCCAACAACGATTGGTAATAAAGATATTAGGCAGAAGTCGTGAGTTGGCCGAATTAAGTCGTAAAGTCAAAGGCGAAATGGATCTCAAAATAGCGTCTGCAATAGCCACGACCAGCGAGAAAAGCGCGGTCGATTTGTTTCTTGGTCCTGCCACTGAAACATCCCAAGGCGGTGAACGAAATTCGGCTGGCTATCGAGTTGCTCGGGGTGGAGAATCTTTGCGCAGTCTGCGACATCTGTTGTTGCCAACTCTTCATGCAATAAATGACCGAGTCGGTTGGTTGAGCCGTGGGGCGATCAATTACATCTCGCAACGCCTGGATATTGCTCCAGCAGATATTTATGGAGTCGCCACTTTCTATGCTCTGTTTGACACGAACGAGCGACCTGCAAGACAAGTACACGTTTGTATTGATCTCACATGTCGTGCAATGTCTGGCTGCAAAGAAGATTCAATTCCAAATGGCGCAATCGCTTCACCGTGCATTGGTGTTTGCGAGCGTGCGCCCGCGGTGCTTGTTATCGAAACTGGGGTTACCCCGAGATACGAAGTTCTCGCACCAGCAACAAATAACGAAATAGCCGAACTTGTCGCCGGCAAATCTGCGAGAACGCAGCAAGATATCGCCGCCGCCGTGCCACAAGCGCCTGACAATTCTTTGGTTTTACTTTCACGAATCGGCCGGGTTGATCCATTAAGCATCGACGAGTACATCGCTTCAGGTGGTTATGTTGCGTTGCGTCGAGCGATTGAAATTGGCGCAGAACAAGTAATTAAAGAAGTAACGGCATCTGGCTTAGTTGGTCGTGGCGGCGCAGCGTTTCCAACTGGACGCAAATGGGCGGCCGTCGCGAGTCAACCGGTAAAAACTCGTTATCTAATTTGTAACGCTGATGAATCAGAACCTGGCACATTCAAAGATCGCGTGCTAATGGAGGGTGACCCGTTCGCCTTGGTCGAGTCAATGACGATTGCTGCATTTGCAACAGGTTGTCAGCACGGATGGATATACCTGCGTGGCGAATATCCGCGAGCACTGAAAAATCTTCAAAATGCAATAACTTTGGCGCGTTCATCCTCAATGCTCGGAGAAAATATTCTGGGATCCGGTTTTGGTTTTGACATAACTATTTTCAGGGGCGCAGGCGCATACATCTGCGGTGAAGAAACCGCGATTTTTAATTCGATTGAGGGTTACCGTGGCGAACCTCGAAATAAACCGCCGTTCCCGGTAGAAGTTGGTCTGTTCGGTAAGCCAACAGTTGTCAATAATGTTGAAACACTTGTCAACGTGTTGCCGATCATCACAAATACAGGTGACAAATATGCAACTTGGGGCACGACGGGATCAAAGGGCAAAAAACTATTCTGTGTTTCGGGCGCAGTAAATAAACCTGGCGTTTATGAAGTGACTTTTGGTGCAACATTGCGACAATTAATAGATCTCGCTGGGGGCATCAAGTTGGGTTCTTCATTGCAGGCCGTTTTGTTGGGTGGAGCAGCAGGGGGTTTTGTTGGGCCAGAAGATCTTGACCTTGAATTGACACTAGAAGCTGCTCGGGCTGCGGGCACGACACTTGGTTCAGGTGTTGTAATGGTTCTAGATCAAACTGTTGACATGATCGATCAGTTGCAACGCATCGCCGCATTCTTTCGAGACGAATCTTGCGGGCAATGCGTGCCATGTCGAGTCGGAACAGTGCGCCAACAAGAAGCCCTTGCCCGCCTAGTTAAATCTTCGGGTTCTCAAAATTCTGCTGTTGATCTTCAGTTGCTTCGCGACCTCGGCCAAGTGATGCGCGACGCCAGCATTTGTGGTTTGGGGCAAACTGCTCACAATGCCATCGATTCGGCATTAACTCGCCTTAAAGTGTTTTCGGCATGAGCACACAAGTAACAACTGGCTTACAGGTTCGACGAACTGTTGAATTAACAATTGACGGACAAAAAGTTAATGCGGTTGAAGGCTCTACTCTGCTTGACGCTTGTCGCGCTTCGGGCAAAGAGATTCCAACACTTTGTTTTGGTGACACGATCACGCCAAAAAATGCGTGCCGAGTGTGCATGGTCGAACTCGAAGGATCACGAACACTCGTACCAAGTTGCTCGCGCAAAGTTGAACCTGGCATGGTCGTCAACACGAACAACGAGCGCACTAACCACAGCCGCAAACTTGTGCTTGAGTTACTCGGCTCATCGGTCGATCTTTCGTTGACAAAAAATGTTGCCAGATGGAACGAAGGTTACAAAGCCGAGCCAAGCCGCTTTGGTGCGCCGTCGTTTCATCATCACGACCGCGATCAGGCGATTACGGGCCACCACCATCAACCCGATGGTTCAACCGCCGAAACCGTGCATCAAGACGTAAAGATCGACAACAATCTTTATGTTCGCGACTATTCAAAATGTATTTTGTGTTATCAGTGTGTTGACGCTTGTGGTGAGCAGTGGCAAAATACTTTCGCAATCACAACTGCTGGTCGTGGTTTCGACGCACGAATTTCTACAGAGTTCGCAGTTGACTTGACAGATTCGGCATGTGTTTATTGCGGCAACTGCATTCAAGTCTGCCCAACCGGGGCGTTGATGTTTACGAGCGAATACGAAATGCGCAAAGATGGCACATGGAACGAGCCCGAGCAAACCCAGACAGACACGATTTGCCCATACTGCGGTGTCGGTTGCGCACTGACGTTGCACGTGCAAGACAACACAATCGTCAAAGTAACCTCACCGAGCGATCACTCGGTTACGCATGGCAACCTATGCATCAAGGGTCGCTTCGGCTTTCAGCACGTGCAGAACCGTGCTTCTGATTAACTAGAGCAATGGATAAGCGGCTACCGATTATCGATATCGCGCCACTAATCACCCAGAACTCAGCAGATTCAGAGTTCAACCAAGCAGCCAAGTCTCTCTACAAAGCGCTAAGCGAAGTGGGATTCGCAATAATTGTTGGGCACCACGTTGCTAGCGAGACGACTTCAGCAATGCGCAAAGCAGTTTCAACTCTCTTCGAAACACCCCGAGAAGTTCTGGCTCGTGACATGGTCATCAAAGGCAATTATCGGGGCTACGTGCCGTTGGGTTTTTTCACTCCAAACTCGGGCAAAGGAAAAGCCGATCAATATGAGGCTTGGAAACTTCACAATGAAACTGATTCAGATGATCCGATTTGTCATGACTGCAATCTTTATGGACCAAATAAATGGCCAGATATTGACCAAGACATAAAGACCCCGGTCATGAATTACTGGGGTGAACTGACTCGTGTTAGCAAGTGTCTAATCATTGCGCTTTGCAAATCGATGAATATCGATGAAAAATATATTCTTTCTTGCATGGTAAATCCATTAACAAACATGACACTGCTCAACTATCCGCCAACCCCTCCAGACAGTGGTACTTGGGGTCAACACCCACATAAAGATTTCAATCTGCTGACTCTTCTTGCTCACGACCCGGTTGGCGGATTAGAAGTACGCACGCTCGACGATCAGTGGATCCAAGCCGAATGCCCGCAAGATGGCATGATTTTAAATGTTGGCGACATGCTTGAACTATGGAGTGGTGGTCGTTTAATTTCTACACCTCACCGAGTTATCAATCGTTCAGGAAAATCACGTCAATCGTTTCCATATTTTTCTAAGCCACGCTGGGATGTAATCGTTGAACCACTACTTGAGCCAATCAATGGATTCGAGCGCATGCCTCTGCATGTCGGTACGAGCGCAGCAAACATCTGGTACTCAAATTGGCCAGACTCGGTGTCGCCTGACTTGAGCCAACACACGAACTACAACTAACCATGGACAAACCAACCCGCGCAAGAAGTTTTGAGCCCGATAGTCGTAACACGACTGCTTTGCCGACTGGCCAAATAACGCATCGCGATCACGCCGAACAATCGCTGCGACTTGTACGAAACTTTTATCAAGTTAAGCCAGATGTTTGGTGCTTGGTCGGCAACGGATTATCCAATCAAACATTCATCAATGCACCAGACGGAATTATCGCAATCGACACCGGCGAATCAAATGAAGAGATGCGCACCGCGATTGCAGAGTTACGCACCAAAACTTCGCGCCCAATTGTTGCTGTTCTTTACACGCACTTTCATTATGTTTCAGGCACACAAGCAGTTCTAGACGAAGACCCATCTCGTGATGTCAAAATATGGGGACACGAAAAGATCGCCTACAACCGAATTAGAGCCACATCAGAGATTGCACCCGCCTACGGTCGCGGATTAGTCGAGCAGTTCGCGATCACCCTGCCACAAGATGGCCCAGACGGGATCGTCAATGTGGGCTTAGGTCGTTTCTACCGCAACCCAGAACACACAACCCAAACCAACGGTTTCATTGAACCTAAAAACACTTTCAACTCGCAGTGCACAATCAAAGTCGCCGGGCTGAGCATTGACGTAACTCCTGCACCATCTGACGCAGACGATTCTGTTACTTACTGGTTTAAATCACTTGGTTGTGCTGTCAACAACTTGGTTTGGCCGGTGCTATTTAATATTTTCGCGATTCGCGGCGAAGAATACCGAGACCCCAGAATCATGCTTACTGGTATCGACCATCTGCTTTCACTTAACGCCGAACATTTAATCGGCGCACATGGCATGCCGATTAGTGGTGCTGAAGAAATTATGAACCGCGTCACGAAATACCGAGATTCGATCCAGTTTTTGTGGGATCAAACAGTGCGACTAACAAACCGTGGATATACAAGCATCGAACTTGGTCATGCTATTCGATTGCCGGATTTTTACGATGAAGATAATTTGACATCCGAGTTTTACGGGGTCGCCGAACACCATGTTCGCCAAATTCGCACCGGGCTACTCGGCTGGTTTGACGGCGACGAGGCAAACTTGTTTCCGCTACCACGAAAAGAACATGCCGACCGAATGATTCTTGGTTTTGGTGGTCGCGAGAAAGTTCGCAAAATTGCCGCTGATGCAATCACACAGAACGATTTGCGATGGGCCTGCGAACTTGGATCTTGGCTTAGTTACAGCACTGGGGCCGAAACATCAGATCAGATACTTTTAGCAACTGTGCTTCGCCTAATCGCACAACGCACAACTGCAGCCAATATTCGAAATTGGTGTCTCACCCGGGCGCGTCACCTTGACGGCAGTTATGACGCAACAAGATACAGGACTCATCGACTAACTCGTAAACAAATAATTTCTGCACCAGCAGAGCGTTCTGTCCATATCTTGCGGGTGATGCTTGATCCTGATCGAGCCATAGATATTGATGCAGATATTTGTTTCAATTTTGTAGGCCACGAAAAAACTGGTCTGCATATTCGAAACTGTATTGCTAAACAAACTGACGGGCGGGATGCAAAAATACAACTCACTTGCACGCTTGAAACTTGGTCAGATATTTTGACTGGTGTGACGACTTTGTCTGAGGCCATTAATTCAGGTGCGTTAAAAATCGATGGCAATCTCGCAACTGTGAAAAGTGCACTCGGCGTGTTTGACGTTGATGGTCTGCGCTCGTGAGCCAACAGAATCTCCCCCGTGCAACACCCAAGTTTTCTGGAGAGATCAAGAAGGCAATAACAGATTCAACGCCAGAGAAACTCTTAGCACCCAAGGCTCCGGCTGACGCCCCAAATATTTTATTGATCATGCTCGACGATGTCGGCTTCGGATCTTTTGGCAATTTCGGTGGGCCAGTAACGACACCAGGTCTTGACAAAGTCGCCAAGCAGGGTTTGCGTTACAACCAATTTCATACCACTGCACTTTGCTCGCCGACCCGCGCCGCACTATTAACTGGACGCAATCACCACACAGTGCACATGGGCGGCATCACAGAAATTGCCAACTCGTTTCCGGGATACGACAGTGCAATCCCCCCTGAATCGGCGACGGTTGCCCAAGTTCTTCGGATGTCTGGTTATAGCACTGCATGTTTTGGCAAATGGCACTTGACACCGTCTTGGGAGCAAAGCCCAGCAGGCCCTTTTGATCGCTGGCCGACGGGATTAGGTTTTGATCGCTTCTACGGAATCATGGGCGCAGAGTCATCGCAATACGAGCCGCCTGTTTATGACCAAACAACACCAATTGCGCCGCACATCGGCAAACCCGATTATCACCTCACGCAAGACTTGGCGGATCAAACAATTACTTGGATGCAGCGACAA
>BJGF01000069.1 GCA_014190295.1 Actinomycetes bacterium
TGCAGATTCCGACTGTCTTCTTGAAAATTTCGGGAATTACCGTCAAGCCCGAATCTGATCCAAAAAATGCGGTGCAACGGTTGCTGAGAAATACATCCATAAAACCCGATTGAAATTCGCTGTCGCAATATTCGATAATTCGCGGATCAAGATGTTTGATTTTTGATTCGACGTGTGATCCCATTCGCACCACATCAAAACCGCGGTCAATTAGGGTCGAAGCGACAACGAGTAGGTCTGATGCAGGGAAGTTACGGTATTGATAAAAGTCCCAATTACTAATCGGAGAAACTTTAGTTAGGTATGAATTGTCTCGGTTGTAAATGCACACGAAAGGTTTTTCTTCTTTGAGACCCATTTTCGAAAGAATTTCGAGTCCCTGAGTTTCTTCTTTAGTTGTGAACCAAAGTGGGGGATTTGTATTGCAAAAAACATCGTCCAAGTCTCTAATGTCACATGGCAGCCCCTTCGTGATGATCGAATGCTCAGTGTTGCCAAATTTGCCGTTGATTACTGCGACTCTTGAAAGTAGGGCTCTTGGTAAAAAGTTAATTTTTTTTCTGATCTTCTTTAAAATAAAATCATTTGCAGCCCAATTGTGGTCAAATCCGGCATCGGCTCTCTGTAAATAAAATAAATCTAAGTAGCGCCGACTAGGCATATTTGTGCCGATTTGCCGATGACCTAAATAAATTGCTGGCGTAATTAGCAGATGCCCAATTCGGCTTGGAATTATGAAGTCAAACCTGACAAGAATAAATCTCTTAATTGATCGGATGAATACAAAAAAACAAAATGCCAAAATCCAAATAGGAACGGCACGAATTTTTCTTAAAGCAACTGGTAATCCGCCACTGGAGATCTCACGTAATTGTCTTTTTAATCCAGACAAATTTTTACCGATCTTTTTAAGAAATTCATCAGCACATAAACTACTAGTTTGAAATAATTGTGCTTGTTTGGCGATCTTTAGCCAATTAATTGGGTAGTCTGAGGACGTCAATTTAATTTGGCGACGTGGCCGACTGGCTTAGGCACGGGCCTGCAAAGCCCTTTAACCGAGTTCGATTCTCGGCGTCGCCTCTGGTAAATAGTATGGCTCAAACACCGAAACGGTCACGATCTCGAGGGCGAGAAGTGCTGCGAGTGCCGACCATGCGTCGGGGTCAGATAACCAAGTCATGGCTAAATACTATTTGTCGCCGTCATGGGTGAGGTGATCGTCAAACATTCGCCTCGCGCACGCTAAATCCACTAACGTCGGTTTAGATGAATGCCAAGCGTTTGTTTTTAGCAGTTGTGTTAGTGGCTTCGGGCGCATTGCAAGTTGTGCCGACGCCTGTTTCGGCAGCAATCACACCGCCGACACAGTCGTATCTAATGTCATTTCACACCTGTACAGCAGGTGTAACTGATTGCAATAATCCGTCGAACCACATCGTTCAACTCGCACAAAGTTCAGATGGCGTGTCGTGGAGCCTGCTCAACGGTTGGCAATCTTTCAAAGGTTCCGTCCCTGATGTTTTTCGCCGAGGCGACACGCTTTATTTGTACTCAACCAGCGGTCTAATGCGAATTGATATGAAGACTGGTGCCACCTCGACAACAACAGTGACTTTGAGTAGCGGATCTTATGTCGACCCGTCGCTGGCGCAACTGCCTGATGGGCGATTGATTTTGTTTTACCTGCCCGGCATTCCTGGTCAAGATCCGGCTGGTTGTGCTCAGGGCGAATCGTCATGCGTGCGACAAATCAAGTCGGCAGTCGAAGTTGCTGGTAGCGATGGTGCACAGTTCATAGTTGACGACGGAGCAAGAATCACCGAGACGATTTCAAACTCTTCGTTCAGTGACCCAGATATTTTCTTCAACGGAACTCAATGGGTGTTGTATATCTCAAAGGGGCCAACGGTGCATGCATACACCTCGACTTCTCTACAAGGAACCTATGCATTTAAAGCAGTTGTTTCGAACAATCTTGGCGGCGTGCCAGCAGGCTTGCAAATGGCTGACGGTTCAGTTGCGACATATGTGCACAGATCAACTGGGAGTGCAAGCGAAATTCGCCGTGCAACTTCGACAACAGGTGATTCGTCTATCGCATCGTTTGCCACGGTGCTGACTGCACAGATACTCGGGCTGGGTAATAATGCTGAGAGCCCGGGGCTTGCTCTGAACGTTGCGGGCATTGCGTGTGCGTCGTGTTTAGCGCAAACTTCAACAGCAACAACTACTGCGACGACAATAGCGACGATCGCTGCGAAGCTAACTATTAGCTGTGTCAAAGGTAAAACTGTTAGAAAAGTAACGGGCGCTAACCCCAAGTGCCCCGCGGGCTATAAAAAGAAGTAGCGCACCATAGTAAGCATTTCGATTCTCGGCGTCGCCTCAATGGTTTAATGGTTCAAATGGCTGATTGATCTCTGCGACGCGCTGTCTTGCCAGATAAATATTGCCTTGGCCATTCGATCTCTTCATAGCCCTGATCAATCGCGGCGTTGAGAGTCCAATAAGGGTCAACTAAGTGCGGTCTCGCCATTAAGCAAAGATCTGCACGACCAGCAAGAATAATTGTGTTCACGTCGTCAACACTTGAAACGCCACCAACTGTCATCGTCGGAATACCGACTTCTTGACGAATGCGATCAGCAAATGGCGTTTGATATAGACGCCCATATGCAGGTTGTTGGGCACGGTCAACTTCGCCCGTTGAAACATCAATGATGTCAACACCAATTTGTTGAAGTTGTCGCGCAAATTGCGTTGCCTGATTGCCATCGAACCCACCATCGATCCAGTCAGTCGCAGAAATTCGAACACTGAGCGGCAAATGATCCGGCCATGCCGCACGAACGCAAGAGATTACTTCAAGCGGGTATCGCATGCGATTCTCGAGTGAGCCGCCATATTCATCTTCGCGTTTGTTAGTGATTGGCGAAAGAAACGACGATAATAAATATCCATGGGCAGCGTGAACTTCAAGCAGATCAAACTTTGCTTGCGTCGCTAATTTTGTTGCATGCACAAATTGATCACGCACTAAATCCATGTCGTTTCGTGTCATCGCTTTTGGAACAACACTTTCGGCAAGATAAGGCAATGCAGAAGGCGCAAGAAGTGACCAGTTTTCAGATTCAAGGGGCAAGTCCATACCTTGCCACGCAACTCGCGTCGAACCTTTTCGGCCTGAGTGTCCAAGTTGCATCCCGATCAGACTTTGTGTTTGATCGTGCACAAATGTAACGATGCGACTCCATTCATCGGCCTGTTTTGAACTCCACAAGCCTGTGCAACCAGGTGTGATACGGCCCTCAGGTGAAACGCAGGTCATTTCGGTCATTACTAATGCGGCCCCACCAACAGCGCGAGAACCTAAGTGCACTAGATGCCAATCATTTGGCATTCCGTCAACAGAACAATATTGCGCCATTGGTGAGACTACGACGCGATTCTTTAAACGCAGGCTGCGAAGTTGAAAAGGATAAAACATCGGTGGCGTGTTCGGATTGTCCGGCGTGATATCGGATGGTTGAGCACGATGAAACCAACCAAGAATCTCTTTTGCGAATTCAGAATCGCGCAAGAATAAGTTGTCGTAAGTAATTCTCTGACTGCGGGTCAAAATCTGAAAAGCAAACTGTTCGCTCGGAAGATCCATATATCGGGCGACATTCTCGAACCAATCTTGGCTAGTCGCCGCAGATCGCTGAATGCTGGCAACGGCGGGGCGTCGCACGGCCTCGTAGTTATTCAGCGCACCGGCAATTGTGTCTTTACGTTCAATGATCGCCTGAGCAAGCGCAATTGAGTCTTCGAACGCCAACTTAGTGCCCGAACCGATAGAAAAGTGGGCTGTATGCGCAGCGTCACCTACTAAAACAATATTTGAGGTGTGCCAATGTTTGTTAGACACAGTTGGAAAGTCGAGCCATCGAGAATTGTTGCCGACCAAGTTATTGCCGGTTAGAGATTCTGAAAAAATATTTTGACAAAATTGCAAAGCGTTTTGGTCAGTTTCGCCTGGCTTCATGTTTTTTGTAGCATCTTTATCAAGTCCAGCATTGCGCCAAACTTCAGGGCTCGTCTCAACAATAAAAGTCGCTTGGGTATCCGAAAATGGATAAACGTGTGCCTGAAATAATCCCCATTGTGTTTCGGCAAATAAAAATGTGAATTGATCAAATCGTTTTGCAGTGCCGAACCAAATATATTTAGCTTCACCCCGTCTTATACTTGGCATGAATTTGTCTGCTAACTGATTGCGTAATGAACTATTGACGCCATCGCCGATCACGATCAAATCACTCGCAGGTAAATCTTTAATTGATGTAACTTCGGTTTGATAATTAATTTTCACGCCGAGTTCGATTGCTCGCGCAGCAAGTAAGTTGAGCAAACGTTTTCGCGATAGAGCGGCGAATCCGTGGCCGCCAGACCGTAACAAGCGACCACGATGTACAACGTCCATAGTCGGCCAATGAACAAACTCTTTTTCTATTTGTTCAAATACTTGTGGGTCGGCACCACGAAGATTGGTCAGCGTTTCGTCCGAGAATACAACACCAAATCCAAATGTGTCATTAGGTGCATTGCGCTCGTAGATCGTTACTTGTGCAGCGCTAACACGATGCAGCAAAATGCCGAGCAATAAACCTGATGGCCCACCACCAACAATAGAGACACTAAGTGAACTCGATTTGTATGGTGATGCAACTTCTCTGAGAGAATCCACATCTACACATTACGCATTAGTTCGTCAAATCGGTTTGAACTACGCTCAATTACATGCCCACAGGGGGATCTTCAGCAAGCGAGTCAGCGATTGCGAGTGCTTATCTGGATACGTTTGTCAACGAAAACTTGCCACCAGCAAATCTCCAACCAGAATTCACATACGAATTATTAAGTCTGAAATATCCATTGAGCCTGAACTGTGGAGTCGAGCTGCTTGACAAAATGGTTGAAAAAGGTTTTGGTGAGCACCGTTGCTTGCGCGATGGCGCAGGAACCGAGTGGACTTACAGCGAAGTACTTGATCGCGCGAATCGGATAGCGAATGTTCTAAAAGACACCTACGGTCTTGTTGCAGGCAATCGAGTGTTATTGAGGGGCCCAAATAACCCGTGGCTTGCCGTCTGCTGGCTTGCCGTGCAGAAAGCCGGTCTCGTCGCAGTGGCGACAATGCCGATGTTGCGCGCTAATGAACTATCGGTTGTAATTGAAAAAGCGAAGATAAATCTTTCACTTTGTGATACTCGGTTTCTAGATGAGTTGGCATCAGTCGCGACCCATCCAATTGTTGATTTCGGTCAAGGAAGTCTGCTTGAGAAGGCGATGAATAGTGTCTCAAACGTTTTCATCAACTGTCAGACCATTTCGAGCGATATTGCCCTAATTGCTTTTACTTCTGGGACCACCGGTCAGCCCAAGGGTTGCATGCACCAACATCGCGATGTACTTGCAATCGCGGATACATTTTCAAATCAAATCATTAATCCAACGAGTGATGATTTATTTTCAGGTAGTCCGCCTTTGGCCTTCACATTTGGTCTTGGAGCATTGTTGGTGTTTCCATTACGCGTCGGGGCATGTGCATTGCTACTTGAGGCTGCATCGCCACCAATGTTGTTAGAGGCGATTACTAAACATCGCGTCACAATTGTTTCAACAGCCCCGACTGCGTATCGCGCGATGCTTGAAACAATTTCAAGTGCAGATATATCTTCGTTGCGAGTTTGTGTTTCAGCAGGTGAGCCGCTCGCATTAGATACTCGTATTCGCTTTGAAAAATTGACTGGCATCAAACTTGTTGATGGCCTCGGTGCGACCGAAATGCTGCATGTGTTCATTTCTGCAACGGGTGATGGCATACGTCCAGGTGCAATCGGTAAACCAGTAAATGGATTTACCGTCACGATTCTTGATGACGATTACAACGAAGTTGCACCGGGCGTCGTCGGCCATCTTGCAGTGAAGGGCCCAACTGGATGTCGTTATTTAAATGATGATCGTCAAAAAAATTATGTGCGCAATGGTTGGAATCTTCCTGGCGACGCAATGTATCGAGATGAAGATAATTATTTTTGGTATCGAGCCCGTGCTGACGACATGATTATTTCGTCTGGTTACAACATTGCTGGCCCAGAAGTCGAAGCGGCGGTACTTACGCACACTTCAATTCGCGAATGTGCTTGTGTTGGTGTTTCTGACATTGAGCGTGGCATGGTGGTCAAGGCCTTTATCGTGCTTAAAGATTCGTATACGCCAAGTGATGAACTCGCTAAAGAAATTCAAGATCACGTCAAAGCCACGATTGCGCCATATAAATATCCACGGTTGATTGAATTTCGTAACGAATTGCCGAAGACTGCAACAGGCAAAATGCAGCGATACCGTTTACGGTCGGAGGTAGCCGATGACAAGCGCTGAGAATCGCACTGCGCTGATCACAGGTGGCGCCAAGGGGATCGGTTTGGCTTGCGCAACCGCGTTTGGAAATGCTGGATTTAATGTGAAAGTTTTAGGTCGCGATCTAGTCGCGCTAAAGGCATGTGGATTCGAATATGAAGTTTGCGATGTCACCAGCGAATCGGAAGTTTCTGCAACACTCGAGCGAATCGGGCAAGTCGACATTTTGATTAATAATGCCGGCATTGCCACGACTGCGCCGGTGCATCGCACGACTCTCGCAGATTGGAACTCGGCGTTCGCTGTCAACGCAACTGGCGCATTTTTGTGCACTCGCGGCGTGTTAGTTGGTATGCGTCAGCGAAAATGGGGTCGGATTGTCACAGTTGCATCGACTGCGAGCCATTCTGGTGCTTCGTACATTGCGGCTTATGCAGCATCAAAGCATGCAGTTTTGGGTTTGATGAGAGTCGTCGCAAGAGAAGTCGAAGGCTCTGGAGTGACTGCTAATTCGGTTTGCCCAACATTCGTCAGAACCGAGATGACCGAAAAGTCAGTTCTTAAAATTGTGCAGTTGACCGGCTGTACACCACTTGAAGCAGAACAGACTTTGGCAAATCAGTCGGCACTCGGAAGATTGCTAGAACCACAAGAAGTGGCACAAGCCGTGATTTACTTGTGTTCAGACTCGGCGTCAGCAATCAACGGTCAGTCGATCATTATGGATGGGGGGAAGACTCAATAATGAAACCGAAAATTCCGTTTAAGGGATCTGCCACGGTCACTAAATCTTGGCATCATTTTGATGTTCAAGTTCGCGACCGAGTGATGACTCTCACACTTAATCGTCCAGACAAACTAAATGCAATCACCTTTGATGCCTATGCAGATTTACGTGATTTATTTCGCGAATTACCGCACGCTGATATTTGCGATGCGGTGATAATCACTGGCGCAGGTAAAAGTTTTTGCTCCGGTGGTGATGTCAACGAAATTATTGGTGAGTTAATCAAGATGGATCCACGTGAGTTGCTCGAATTCACTCGAATGACCGGTGCAGTAATTCAAAATATGCGTGAATGCCCGATACCCATCATTGGTGCAATAAATGGCACTGCTGCTGGAGCGGGTGCAGTCATCGCCATCGCTTGTGACTTTCGAATTGTCACACCGTCAACGAAGTTCAGATTTCTTTTTACAAATGTAGGTTTGTCGGGTGGCGACATGGGCACTTGCTATCTTCTGCCAAAACTTGTGGGTCTTGGCAGAGCCACAGAAATTTTGATGTTTGGTGATCCCGTCGCGGGCGAGCATGCTGTCGCTATCGGTCTTGCAAATAAATGCGTAGATGCTGAGCAATTGCTAGCAGAAGCGCGCACGCTCGCCGAGAGAATTGCGAATGGTCCGACTCTTGCTTATCAAAGTACAAAAATGTTGCTGACTCGTGAAGCCGACATGAGTTTGCATGGCGCACTTGAACTAGAAGCAATGACCCAGGCCCATCTAATGCAGACGAAAGACCATCGCGAGTTCCATCGCACATTTAACGCCGGTGAGAAACCACAATGGAGTGGACGATGACTACTGCGGCTAACTCTGGCAAACCGGCTGTGAGCCCGCACCTTTGTGTCAACCCGACTGAGATGGCGGTTGCACGAGGTTTTTCGCATGCTGTGGTGGCTCAACCTGGCACAACAATTTATTTGGCCGGACAAATCGCTGTAGATGCGAATTCAAAAGTTGTTGGCGACAATTTTGCTGAGCAATTCGCAGTTGCGTTGCAGAATGTGGTGCAAGCGTTACGCGCTGCAGGTGGCACTCCTGAACATTTGGTATCGCTAGTGATGTATGCCACCGATGTCGGCGCATATCGTTCTTCACTGCGTGAAGTCGGTGCCGCCTACCGTCAGATCATTGGTGACTATTATCCAGCAATGGCCCTGGTTGGCGTCACAGAACTAGTCGAGCCAAAGGCAATGATCGAGATTATTGGTACTGCAGTCATTCCTGTTAAGTAGCGTTACGTGGCAATTCCTGATTCGCCGGTCAGAACAAAGTGTTGCTGATTCTGAAACATTCGGCTGATTTATAGTCATTTTCTGCCGCGTGCCGACAAACTAGCCGCCGCCGTGATCGGTGCGGCAATAAACAAACCGGTAGACCTTGACGCCGCCGAAATGCGCGCACAACTAAATATCTAGACGGTCACGAAACGGTCACGAACTTAGACAAACAAGACGAAATTAGGCGACACACAACGCGCGTGATAACTGATAAAAGCCTTACAAACTAAACCAAAACGGCACTACACGAACACGACAAACGCAGTATTAAGCATTTCGATTCTCGGCGTCGCCTCCATCTTATTATACTTTAAAATGTGCTGCTGAACAGGCGTCGCAATTTAGTGGCTTTGGCACTTGCTGCTACATTCACCATGACTACGATTCCTGCGGCGACGGCTGCCGATGTTCTTTCAGCAACTCCACAAACAATCGCGGGTGCGACGCTGGAATATACGGCGGCGACCGCTTCGTCACCTTTAGGTGTTTCGCCTGACATCTTCTTTGATGACACCACGGGTATCTACTATTTATATACGACTGGCTCGCCCGCGACTACCTACACCTCGACCGACGGCTCAAATTGGACAGTCGCCGCAGGGGCGAAGTTGCCCAATGGCGGATCCGACTGGTCGGTTGTGAAGATGGGTCCGAACAATTACCGCATGTACTTTGCCAGCATGACGAATAAAGCAGGGTCGGTGTCGTGTGCGACCAAAATGAAATCGCTTTTTTACGCCACGTCGACCGATCTGCTGACTTGGTCTACCCAGCCGGGCTCGCTCGTTGAAGATGTCGGATGCGGCGTTCCGCATGTGCTTCGCAAACCAGACGGCACCTTCCTTCTTTACTACAACACTCTTTCTTCTGAACTCACTGTGATGAAAATCGCATCTTCTCAAGATGGGCTTTCTTTTACCCAAGTTGGAGTCAGCAACGATTGCAATCACGGAGACCCGGCGCCGCTCGTGATGCCAGACGGCACGTACCTAATGATCAGCACGGCGGTTTGCAAAACTGCGCAGACTGCGCAGATCTCCAGTTCACCGAACGGGATTGACTGGACTCGCCGTTCCAGCGCGCTTCTCACCCTTTCTAACGCCGCTGTTGTTGACCCGAGCATCGAACTTGTCAATGGCAAACTGCGGGTCTGGTTTGCCTATGCCGCGGGTGGTGGACACGACAAAGCCGTGATCGTTACCGGCGCACTCACCCTTGGCGCTGCTGCGACTGCGACTACAACGACTGCTGCCGCAACGACTCCTTCGTCTGGGTCTTCTGATGCCAATTCGAAGATCACATGTGTCAAGGGAAAAATAACTAAGAAACTTGTCGCAACGAAATGTCCAGCAGG
>BJGF01000070.1 GCA_014190295.1 Actinomycetes bacterium
GTGCGTGTGATGAAACCTCCATAACAACTGCTTTGCATCCGCGCTCTAACTCACCAGCCAGTGATCGTTGCAAATCTGTCGACTCCGGGGTTGTACGAGCACCAGAAAGAGTGCCAAACACCGTTGTCTTCCAACCATGCTGATTCAAGATCGCAGCCAACATATGCGAGGTGGTTGTTTTGCCGTTTGTACCGGTGATTCCGATGACATTTAATTTTTGACTTGGTCGATTAAACAACTCTGCGGCGAGATAGCCCATCGCTGAGCGCACATCGCTGACGATTACTTGAGTTATATCCAGATCAACTCTGCGTTCGACCAACAAGGCAACTGCACCGTTATCTTTTGCCAAAGCAGCAAATTTATGTCCGTCAGTGTGATCACCCACGACACAACAAAAAATCGAATTCTTTGTAACTTTCGACGAATCATGTGTGATATCTGAAATCAGAACGTCTGCACTACCGATTATTTCGCGGACTACTATCTCAGATGCTCCGGCCAGCACTTGGTCTAACTGGCGCATCAAGTTATTTGACATCTCAGTGACTCGGTCCAAGTTCTGTCGGGCGAGGTCCAACACAGCCCAAATCGTCAGCTTCGGGGCGAATGTTAAGTTCGCTAATCAGAACTTGGCCGATTCTTGCGAACACCGGAGCGGCAGCGGTTCCGCCGAAACGGTCCATCGTAAATGGATCTGGTTCATCAATTGAAACGAGCACTGTCATGCGCGGATTATTTGCTGGCAAAAATCCGACGAATGATGCGAAGTAAGCTCGAGCTCCTTCGTCAGTGCTGTACTTGCCATTGGCTTGCAGTTTGTAGGCAGTTCCGGTTTTGCCGGCAACGCTGATACCTGGAAGTTTCGCCAAGGTACCGGTTCCATAGCAAACAACATCTGTCATCATTGATGTCATTGTTTTTGCCGTAGCCGAAGAAACGACTTGATGGGTTGGCGATGATGGAGTTAAAACCTCGACGCCCTTGGCATCAATCGTCTTTAAAACTAATTTTGGTGCAACATAGACACCGTTGTTGGCCACAACGTTGACGGCAGCCACCAATTGCAAAGCGGTCGTTGTATAGCCGTAGCCGTAGGCGAATGTAATCTTTTCAGTTCCTCGCCATTTGGCTGCTGGTCGCAGTGCCCCGCGCGATTCACCCGGGTAACCAACTTCAGTCTTGGCACCGAACCCAAATAACTTCAAATAATCGTGATTTTTTTGACTGTCCAGGGTTCTCGATATCAGAACAGTTCCGAGGTTTGAAGAGTCAACAATTATTTTTCGAACGGACATGTCTTGAAGACCGTGAGGGTAAGCATCGGTGACTTTGTACTCCCAATCTGTACCGCGATCAAAAACTTCCGAGCCCGGAACGCTGAAAGATGAGCCTATGTTTACGGTTCCTTCGTTTATCGCCGCCGCGATGCTAAATATCTTGGCCACTGAACCTGGTTCATTCGCTTCAACCGCAGAAAAGTTGCCGGAATCACTCGAATAACTGCCATCTTCATTGCGACGCACATTTGTCATCGCAAATATTTCACCCGTTTTTGTATCCATCACAATTGCCGAACCACCGCGTGCACCAAGACGCTCAACTTGCTGTTTTACAATTCCATCGACTTGAAATTGAATTGTTCGATCAATCGTTGTGATCAACCGCCCACCAGGAATCGCTTCTGTAACTTGGCTTGATTTAGCCGCAATCGACTTGCCTGTGGTGTTGACCTCCCGAACAATGCGACCATCAGTGCCAGCAAGAATATTTTGATATTTGAATTCAAGACCTGAAATTCCTAATCCATCGCTGTCTGTGCGGCCAACTAATCCACGTAGTCCATCGCTTGTTAGCGCGCGTCCGGATTCTCGATACGACGAAACACCTTTGAGATTCAAAGCAACGATCGTGTTTGCGACTTCTAGGTTCGCGTGACGAGCAATATAAACAAAACTTGAGCTCTTGTTTTGAAGTTTGACCGCCAATTCTGCCTCTGCCTGTGGCGTCAACTTGATAATGCCGGCAACCACGCGAGCAACACCAACAGGATCAATTACCGATCGAGGATCGGCGAAAACAGTTCGTGTCGGCACTGGCAAGGCAAGTTCTCGCCCGCTTCGATCCAGAATCGATCCACGCTCAGAACGAAGCACCTGAACTCGTGTGCGTTGAGAAAAACTTGCCTCACGATAATCGCCAGACCAAACAGTTTGCAATAATGCAACTCGTATTCCGATTGCACTTAACAGCAAAGCAACCACAGTGAACATCAAAACAATTCGTTTGCGCATGTCGCCACCACGCAAATCTTTGGTGAAATAATCCTTGCTTCTATTCGCGGCAGACGATGCTCGATAAGAAATATCCGAGTTGCGCACGCGGTTTGCGTTGATCCGGCCCGAGCCTTTGCCGCGATTGGCGCCAACCCTTAGGCTCATGGTGTCACACTCGTCAAAGTTTGTGGAAACAACTCGTCACTTACTGGCGGCTGAGAAATTTTCTTGTCCATTGATCCAGTCGAAGCAAGAACACTCGCAACTACATCGGCAGGAATTGTTGCAAACTTGGATGAAACACCTTGCGACATACCAAGCATCATCGCTTGTTCTCGCAGGTAATCCGGAGCGCGCAACTCGGCTCGTTGTTGTCTCAATTCGTCATAGTGCTGGCGTGCCAATCGAACATCGGTGCTGACCTTGTCAAGTCGCAACTGTTGTTCAGCAATAACGGTTTGAAAAATGACGACCACTACAAGCAATGACGCAATACTCAAAATCACTTTTGATGCGACTGAAAACTTCGACTTCGAAATCGGGGCCACGACACGAAGATGCGACCTGTCACGTCGTGGCGCATCTGTCGCATTGCGGCTTGATTTTGAAACTCGTGTTGATACCGGTTTTGATATTGGCGCCGTGCGAACACGCCGAACCGGTGCTGGTCGCTCTGCAAATACTGCCGACATTTCAGCTCCTCGCCCCAGCTAGGGCTTTTTCGACAATTCGCAGTCGAGCAGATTTAGCACGACGGTTTTGTGTTTGCTCTTGTTCACTCGGATACTGCGCCATGCGCACTCGACGCACTCGACGCGCGCCGAGTTGAGACTCGTGCACATATGGCGAGCCAACTTTTGGTTCGTCGGTTTCGTTTTCTGCTGAGCGAAAAACCTGCTTGACAATGCGGTTCTCGCCAGAGTGATATGCCAAAACGGCGATTCGACCATTGGCTTTCGTGGCATCTATCGCAACCTTTAGTGTGTGCTCGAGAATTTCAAGTTCTTTATTCACTTCAATTCGAATTGCTTGAAATGTTCGCTTTGCTGGATGCCCACCCGTTCGCCTCGCAGGGGCGGGAATCGCCGACACGATTACTTCAGCCAAATGAGTAGTCGTGTTTATTGGACGAGCAGACACAATTGCTCGAGCAATCCGCCTTGCGAATCGCTCATCAGCATTTCTTGCGATCAAATTTGCAAGTTCAGATACTTCATAACTATTTACAACATCAGCGGCGCTGAGTTCATTGCGTTGATCCATCCGCATATCAAGTGGTCCATCGTTTCGATACGAAAACCCGCGCTCGGCAATATCTAGTTGTGGTGATGAAACGCCAAGATCAAACAGTGCCCCAGAAATTTCACTAATTGACAACTCTTCAAGAACCTCTTTAAGCGAATCAAACCGAACGCGTCTTACGGTCAGTCGACCACGTAGTGAAGAATCACTCGAAATCATTTTTTCGGCGTTAGAAATTGCTTGTGCGTCTTGATCTAACCCTAAAATTTGCAAAAACGGATGAGCATTTAAAATTGCCTTGGCATGACCGCCCAGACCGAAGGTCGCATCAACAAGAACACCTGGTGGCACGGTGGCGAAACAGTCAACGATTTCATTGAGCATTACTGGGTCGTGTGAATTTATATTTTGGTTGCTTTGTTCATTCATAAAAATTTTGCAACTTGCTAACGTTCACTTTTCTTGCGCCTATTCGCCTCGCTTATCAGCAGCCCCCCGGCTAACGGTGCTTCCGGGATTTCTCCCCGGATAGCGAAATGGAAGCGGGCGGAGTTGGGAGCTATCCATTTTGTTAACCGGGAGACTGCTGATAAGCGAAACTCGTGCAACTAGTGAAAGTTACGAAAAGAGTTTGTTGCTTGGCCCCCTTTCGTGCTCTACTCGGTGCCAGCTAGTTCTTGGGCGCCCGAATCACTGATTCGCTGATGCCGCTCTGGATCCCAAATTTCAACACGGTCAAAAGAGCCGCTGACAATTACCCGTGAATTGAGTTCAAGACCCGCATACGTCCGCAACTTTTCGTCGACATTAATTCGACCTTGTGCATCGACGGTCACTTCGATCATGTTGGACGCCAAAGCTCGTTGCTGTTTGCGATCCATTTCGCCGCGACGAACTTTCTCCATCGCATCATTTGCCACCGACAAAAAAGCCTCTGTGGTTAATACGTCAACGCACTTGTCTCGACCCAGAGCCAGGTAGCACTTTGGCTCGAGTCTTGGACGAAAAGCCGTCGGCAACGCGACACGACCCTTCGGATCCAACTGACGTTCATGCGCCCCTACAAACACTGTTCCTCCGCCTAGTCCCAAAACCCATTATTTAAAGGGTTTTAGAGCTCCCTCTTCTACCCAAGGATTAGTATAACCCACTAGCCCCCACAATGTGACATTATCCCCCACATTTCACCACTAAATATTTGGCGTGTTTTAGCGCGTTTTTGGCGCGTTTTAGCGTGACTGAATCTTTTGCGAGAGTTAAAGCGACTCAGCCAAAGCGATCAACGAGTCAGCAATCGCATTCAGCCCACCCGTGAACCCTGCCCTGGTCGATTTCAGGTCTCGAATAATCGACGAGTCGGTACCAGAGATTTTCTCAAAATCTAAATATCTTTCGTATGCTTCGCTCGACCACCGACTGTGCAGCACACATTGAAACCTCGCCATCTCGCGAGTCCGTCGTTGAGAGATACCAACCAATTTTTCACCGTGCAGTGTTATCTCGCCAGGCCCGAGACCAGCAAAGCAAACCAAATCTGAAATCTCATTTCTTTCGAGCCCGCCATGGTGGACGATTAGTTGGTCGAGCGAGGCGACTTCATTTTCGGCCAGCGCTCTCGCCCACAAGTCACCAACCCACCACATTGCTTTTCCTACATCGTCACTCCATAGAACATCATCACGCGGAATTACCAGATCAATCCACAAATGTTCATCGACTCCGAGATAAACAGCACCGCCTCCACTTCGTCTTCGCACAACACTCACACCCTCAGTTTCACAAACTTGCTGCTTCACGATCTCAAATGATTGTTTTGAGCCCAACACAATTGCAGATTCGGCTATTGACGCCCGCCAAATTGCCCGCTCAGCCGGAAGTTCACGAGAATGCACCGACTCTGCAGAGTCACGAATGTGATGTACTTGCCAAGATTTCATTTATGAATTTCTAAACGCGTTCTACGAAGCGTATGCGAGATATTGTTTCCATGCTTCAGGAATTCTGCCAACCGAAACCGTGATCCACGCCAATTCGCGCGGCGTGTGCGGTTGATTGGCGAGCAACATTCCTGCTTCGTCGGGAGTGCGATCGCGCTTTTTTAAGTTACATCCACGACAAGCAGCAGTGACGTTCTCCCAGACGTGCATTCCTCCACGTGACCGCGGCATCACATGATCAATGCTGTCGGCGTGACCGCCACAATATTGACACCGATGATTATCACGAGCAAATATCGCCCGCCTCGACATCGCGGTTCGCCGATGATACGGAACTTTGACGACATATCGCAAACGAATTACCAGCGGGCCGGGCATTACAAAAGTTTCAGCGTGAATTTGTGTTCCATCATCTTCGACAATCTCTGCTTTGTCTGAAAGCACCAAGCAGATCGCACGGCGAGCAGGAACAATTGAAAGTGGTTCAAAAGTTGCATTAAGAACCAACGCGCTTCTCATCGTGCGTCTTTCAACCAATTCAAATAGCTCAACACATCATCAACTTCAACAACATGATTCTGATCACCGTATTGGGTCTGAACGCGAAACCGAATGTAATCACTCGTTGGAAGCGGAAGAAAAGGCGCCCTCGCCCACCATCGCCGTGGAATCAGACGAAATGCTTGCGTTAGGGCCGTGGCCCACAAACTCGGTCTGAAAAGCACAGCAACAACAATCGCCGCACCAGATCGCATGCCCGACAGAACCTTCATTAGCTATGCGGTTTTTGGCTCTTTGGGTAATCCAAGCACCATTTCGCCAATAATGTTGCGCTGAATTTGCGAAGAGCCAGCGTAAATTGTGCCGGCTCGCGCATTCAAAAATGTCATCGCCCAACTCATCGAACTATTTTTTGCGCCACCCTCATCAGTTTGAAATGAAGAAAATGGCTTACGTCCAACCGGCACGAGACCATCGGCACCAAGAATATCCATTGCTAATTCGGTGACAATTTTGTGATATTCGCTCCAATACAACTTCGATATCGCACCGTCTGGCCCAGGATGATGACCGGCAATAAATTTTGTGAGCGTACGCAAACCCAAATACTTCATAATTTGTACCCTGCCGTAGCACTCACTTAAACGCTGACGAATTCTTGGGTCATCGACAACGCCGCGTTCACGAGCAAGAGCGACAAGCCGATCGAATTCGGCTTGAAATCGAATCGATAAAGTTGCTGCTGCTTCTCCACGTTCGTAGCCCAGCAATGACATCGCGACGGCCCATCCATTGTTCAATCCGCCGATGACATTTTCTTTTGGACACGCCGCGTCGGTATAAAAAATTTCATTGAACTCGCTCTCGCCTGAGATCATTTTGATCGGTCTTACTTCGATACCTGGCTGACGCATATCAACTAATAAAAATGATATTCCTTTGTGCTTTGGCGCATCCGGGTTTGTACGTGCAAGAGTAAAAATGTGAGTTGCATGTTGACCAGAAGAAGTCCAAATTTTTTGTCCGTTCAAAATGAACTGGTCACCATCAAGCGTCGCCTTAAGGCCAACATTGCCGAGATCCGAACCGGCATTCGGCTCGCTATATCCCTGGCACCAAGTATCTTGACCAGAAATAATTCTCGGTAAGTAATAACGCTTTTGTTCTTCGGTACCCCAAACCAACAAGGTGTTGCCGAGCATTTGAATTCCAAAGACGTCGTTGAAAGAACCTGTCGGCACACCTGCACGCACGAATTCTTCGGCAACGATCACTTGCTCTAACGCAGTTAAACCACCGCCACCGTATTCAACCGGCCAACCAGGAGCCAGATAACCACTCGAGGCTAAAGTTTGTCGCCACTCTGTTAGAAAATCTAGGACTGCTTTTCCTTCGAGAGACCCGATGCCCTTCCAAGTTGGTGGAAGTTTTTCGGCCAAAAATGCTTGAACCTTCTCGCGATATTCTTGCGCCTGAGGCTCGTATACGGGTTTCATGAATCACATCCTAGGTTGCGAGCCACTGCTGCCGCCCCAACGAGCGGCGATAACTGGCCAAGTCCAGCTGGACAAACAGTGAAATCGCGAATGAATTCAATCTTGGCACTGCGGTCAAGTTCGTTTTGCACGGCCTCAAAAAATGGTTCTCCAAATCCAAGCGCCACTGAGCCGGCGATAACGGCACTGCGCAAATCCATAATTGCACCCACACTTACAAGCGCTCGACCCACCAGTCGACCAGTGTTGCCAATAACTTCTGGGCTGGCTTGGGCTGCAGGCTTTCCTGTAATCGCTTCAATAGACCGACCAGATGCATGCGCCTCAAGACAACCATGAGACCCGCAAGCACACAGTCGACCGTCAGGCTCGACGATTACGTGGCCGATGTGACCTGCATTGCCGATTCGTCCGTCAAGAATTTTTCCACCAGAAATAATTCCACCACCGACACCAGTTGAGACAACCATGCCAATGACGTCTGTCTGCCCGGCAACTGCCCCACACCAAACTTCGCCCTGAACTAAAGCTTTCGCATCGTTGTCGATAAATACGGGCATCTGTAATAGATCTCGTAACTTTGCTCGCAATGGAAAATCTCGCCATTCATCAATATGCAAAGTTGAAACAAGTTCACCATCTCGCGTCATCGGCCCACCACAACCAACACCACAACCAACGAGTTCAACATCGGTCAACTTCAGTTGAGATTTAATCAGATCACTTAAGGCATCCCAAACATTGGTTTGCGGTGTCGTCGCACGACCGTGAGATAAAACTTCACCAGAAAGCGAGACGACCCCGACAGAAAGTTTGGTGCCGCCAATATCGACGGCGAAATAGCCGCGCGTGGCCACGGCGATTTTGCTTTATCGCTCGCGCGTGAACTTTTCGCGCATTTTTTGTGCATTCATACGCGATGAACGCAAAGTCTCAGCCATATCACGCAGTCCAACTTTTGACATTGCACGCAATTGTCGCTCAACAACCAGGGCACATCCCAACATCGCCATAAAACCCGCGAACGCCAACAAGAAGTGAATCTGCAAAGCGAGAATCGTCAACGCCAGACAAACCACTACACCTACTCCAGCCCACCAAGCAGTGCGCGCCGAGTGCCGATACAGACCAGATGACGAAACAGCCTGCGCGAATCGTTCGTCTGCTTTAAGATCGTGCTCGATTTGCGCGAGGATTTGTTTTTCGTTGTCGGATAACGCCACAAAACCTCCAAAGTTGTTTGACTATTGAATCTCTAATCTATATCTCCGCCCAATCGTACTTACTACCCTGATGGTTTCAAATTTATTCTGATTTTGGGTCACTAGGACCCCACTTCGACGAACTTGGGTCACGCTCTTGACCAATTGTGCTTGCGGGCTTAATCGCTGAATCTCCAAACCGATCTCGAATCTCGTCGATTGCCGAAGTTGTCGTGCTCCATGCCGCGTCCAAATTATTCGCTGATAGATCGCTAGAAGAACTATCGAACAAACTCATCTGTTGATCAGGCGCAACCAGGTTTCTAGTACTTATTCCAAGCAGGCGCACCCCTGCAGATAGATCAATACCGCGCAACAACGGCTCGAGCAAGCGAACCATGGCTTGTGACGACGACACCGGCATCTCGACGCTCACCGATCTTGTGACTAATTGAAAATTTGCATATTTGATTTTTAACGAAATTGTTCTTGCACCAACGCCTGATTGTCGACAGCGCGTCGCCACCGAATCGGCAAGTCGCACAAGGTGGTCATGGGCAATTTGATATTCAGTGATATCGCTTGAAAATGTTTCTTCATGCCCTATTGATTTGGCGTCACGATCTGATTCAACATCTCGGTCGTCATTACCTTTTGCGAGTTCGCTCAAGTGACGTCCAAGTGAATTGCCGAGCACGGCAATAAGTACTGACAAGTCAAAATTGGCAAGATCACCAACTGTCTTGATTCCGAGGCCATTTAGTTTTTCAAAAGTTACTGGCCCTACGCCCCAAAGTGCCTCCACGGCGAGTGGATGCAAAAACTCAAGTTCGTGAGTCGGAACAACTTGATAGACACCGTGCCCTGCCACGACGCCTTCACGCGATGCCCGTGGTTTGGCCACGACTGATGCAAGTTTTGCGAGAAACTTATTCGGCGCAACTCCGACGCTGCAAGTCAGTTGAGTTGATTGTGCGACACGGCGCCGAACTTCGTGAGCGATTGTGACTCCGTCACCAAATAAACGCAACGATCCAGACACGTCCAAAAATGCTTCGTCGAGCGACAAACCTTCGACCAACGGCGTGA
>BJGF01000071.1 GCA_014190295.1 Actinomycetes bacterium
AGATGGCGGCTGTAGACAAAAAACGCGGTGGCGGCGATCGCAACGATTCCGGTGGCGAGTCCGTCAAGTCCGTCAATCAGGTTAATTGCTTGCGTCATTCCAAGTAGCCACAAAACCGTAAACAACGGAATCCAATCACTTGACAAAACAAAAACATCAATAAACGGTGCACGAAAATAAATCATTGTCACACCGAACCAAACAAGTGCAACCGCCGCGACGACGACTCCAGTTACTTTCATCGGCGCAGAAACTTCGTGAATGTCGTCGATGAAGCCAAGCACGAAAACAATTAGACCAGCAATAATTACGCCGACAAGTTCGGAGTTGTTACGAAATAGTGGGTTGAATCTGTCCATTTGCCAAGCAACTGCGATTGCCGCAACAAGCGCCAAGAAGAATGCGATGCCACCAACATCTGGCGTTGGTTCGGGATGACTACGGCGTTCGTCAGGCGTTGCCATCCAACCGACTTGGCGCGCAAACATTCCAACTATCGGCGTCATGATTGCTGTTACAACTGCGGCGACGCCACCAACTATCAGGTAGCCCGAAAGATCACTCATCCAGAAATTTGAGTTCTACTTCTAGATATTCGCATAGACCGGAAATTTCGCGCAGAGTTGTGAGACTTTAGAGCGAACTTCCGCAATTTTCGCCAAGTCGTTGCGATTTCGCAATGTTGTTGCAATATATTCGGCGATCAACGGCATCTCGGCTTCACGCATACCCTGTGTGGTCACCGAAGGCGTGCCGATGCGCACACCGGAAGTCACAAACGGACTTCGTGGGTCATTTGGAATCGCGTTTTTGTTTAATGTGATTCCGGCTGTATCTAAAACAAGTTGAGCTTCTTTGCCAGTTAGTTCAGCGTCAAACGGTTGCAAATCAACAACCATCATGTGCGTATCTGTACCACCAGAAACAAGTCTGAACCCATGGCTTGCAAGTGCTGCCGCCAGCGCCGATGCGTTTTTTACAATTTGATGTGCGTAAACGCTGAAACTTGGTTGCATTGCTTCATGAAATGCAACAGCCTTTGCCGCAATCGCATGTTCTAATGGCCCACCCTGACTGCCAGGAAACACCGCTTTGTCTATGACTGGTGCAAGTTCTTTGCGACACAAAATGCATCCGCCACGGGGACCACGCAAAGTTTTGTGCGTCGTGAATGTAACAACATCGGCGAAAGGCACTGGGTTTGGATGCGCCCCACCGGCCACCAGACCTGCGATGTGAGCGATATCAAACATCATGTAAGCGCCAACTTCATCAGCAATTTTTTTGAATGGCTCCGGTTCAAGACGACGCGGATAAGAAGTTGTGCCCGCGACTATAAGTTTTGGCTTGTGCTCGATCGCCAGTTCACGAATCTCGTCAAAATTTAGTCGTTCATCAGTTGCACCAACTTTAAACGAATGAAATTTATACAAGATTCCACTTGCATTTACCGGCGAACCATGCGTCAAGTGACCACCGTGGTCGAGGCTCAGTCCTAATACTGTGTCACCTGGTTTGAGCAAGCCAAGATAGACCGCCATGTTTGCACTTGCTCCAGAGTGTGGTTGCACATTGGCATGATCTGCACCAAAAAGTTTTTTAACTCGCTCGATCGCGAGTGCCTCGACATCATCAACAACTGCATTACCGCCGTAATAACGTTTGCTTGGATAACCCTCGCTGTATTTATTTGTCAGCACCGAACCAGTTGCAGCCATTACATCTGGTGATGCAAAGTTCTCGCTGGCAATTAGTTGCAAGCCGGTTGTTTGTCTAACTCGCTCTGCCTCTAAAAGATCAAAAGTTGTTGTGTCACGATTTGTTTCAGATGGCCAAGGCATTAGCTGGTTCTTTCGTTTTGAAATATTTTGTTTTCGTCAACTTCAATTTCGCGAAGTTGCGCAACTCGTCGCTCATGTCTACCACCCTCAAACTCGGTGTTTATAAACTTGTCAACTATTTGTTCGGCAAGTTCAAATGTCACTACTCGACCACCCATCGACAAAACATTCGCGTTGTTGTGCGATCGGGCCATTTCAGCCAAGTAAAGATCGTTGCATAGAGCAGCACGCACACCGTTTATTTTGTTGGCGGCTATTTGTTCACCCTGACCGCTGCCGCCAAGCACAATGCCCATATCGGCTTTTTTGTCTCGTACTGCGCGAGCGACATCTGCACAGATCGCTGGATAGTCAACACTCTGGGTTGAACTCGTTCCGTGATCACTTACTGATAGTCCCTTATTTGATAGATATCCAACCAGGTGTTGTTTCAAATCGAAACCAGCATGATCAGACCCAATCGCAATGCGCTTCACGCCTGAAAGTGTATATAACTAAGGTGTTGAGTAATGTCGATTGACCCAAGAACTCCTGTGCTTGTTGGGCAAGGACAAATCGTTAATCGTGCAGCGGCGTTGGCAGATGCACGCGAACCGGCACATTTAATCGCCGATGCGATTCGTGGTGCGGCAAGCGACGCTGGTTTGAACAGCCTGCCAGATATTGATGCTCTCAATATCGTGCGAATGCTTTCGTGGAAATATGCGAACCCTGGGCACACTGTCGCCGCACTTCTTGGGATAAACGCGCGCGCGATTGGCATCACACCGCACGGTGGCAACATGCCGCAGTTGATCGTCAACAAACTTGCCCGCGAAATTCAAAACGGAGAACTTGATATTGCGATAGTTGCCGGTGGTGAGTCAAGTTACTCGCGCTCTCGTGCACAACGCGAAAACGTGACACTTGATTGGACCAACGACAAAACAGTTGCTCCACCGCCACAAACAATTATTGATGATGCTGCGATGAGCAGCCCAGAAGAAATCGCAAGAAAAATATTTCTGCCCGTCCAGATTTATCCAATGTTCGAAACTGCTTTGCGTGCCAGGGCTAATCGAAACATCGCTGAACACGAAAAACTTATCAGCGAACTGTGGTCGCGCTTCAGCGACGTTGCCGCAACAAACCCAAATGCGTGGACTCAAACTGCACTAAGCGCAGAACAGATTCGCACCGTAACGCCAAAAAACAGAATAATCGGCTTGCCATATCGCAAAGTAATGAACTCAAACAACCAAGTCGATATGGCTGCGGCGTTAATTATTTGCTCGGTTGAAAAAGCAAATCAACTTGGCATCGCCAGAGACCGATGGGTTTTTCCGATTTCTGGTACTGATTGCCACGAGCACTATTACATTTCAAATCGAAATTCATTCGCCGACACACCCGCGGTTCGACTTGGTGGCACGATGGCTTGCGACCTTGCCGATACTTCGCTTGCCGATATTTCGCTGATTGATCTGTATTCGTGCTTTCCATCGGCTGTGCAACTTGGCGCACAATCGTTGAACTTGTCGCTCGACCAACAACTCACAATCACCGGCGGGTTGTCGTTTGCGGGTGGGCCGTGGAACAACTATGTAATGCACGCAATCGCCACGATGATGATCAAACTTCGCAACAACACACATTCAAGACAAAACGGCTTGATCTGGGGCAACGGCGGTTATGCGACAAAACATTCGTTCGGTTTGTATTCAAACGAGCCAGCCAAAACGGGTTTTCGTTACGGCTCACCACAAGCGAAAATCGACTCGCTTGATAAGCGCGAGTTGGCTTCAACTAGCGACGCCGCGAGCGACGTTGCTGGTCAAGCGACTATCGAGGCATATACCGTGATGCACGATCGCGACGGCCAACCCGAAACTGCCATCGCCGCGGTACTACTCAACGACTCGCGTCGTGCGTGGGCAACTTCTATAGATAAAGATCTAACTCGAGCAATGTGCGGTGGTGAATGGGTCGGCCGCAAAGTGAAACTTGATGACCGAGGAACCCTCGTCACCTAACCAAAAACTATTTACGAGCGATTGCGATGCGATCGCGCTGCGAATGATCTTGACGGATCTCGACAGTGCCAAAACCATTCTGATTTAGCAATTCATGCACCGATGCACCTTGATCGTGACCGATTTCAAGCACTAGCCAGCCATCAGTTGCGAGCCAGTCAGATGACTGAGAAATAATCTCACGATGTGCATCCAGCCCATCTGGACCTGCATACAGGGCGAGATGTGGCTCGTAATCACGAACAACCGACTCGACACTCGCGTCATAAACAGCAATATATGGCGGATTACTAATGATCAAATCAAAACTATTTTCTAATTCTTTTGGTAGTGCCGAGAACCAGTTGCCCTGAGCAATATGCACATCGCCGTCTACCAAACCTAGGCCTGCCAAATTCGCACGAGCAACATCTAATGCATCATTCGAAATATCTGTGAGCCAAACTTCAGCACTCGCAAGTGGAAGCTCGCTCGCCAGTGCCAAACCGATCACACCACTACCTGTACCCAAATCTACGATTCGCAATTTGCGGTCTATTTTTTGCTGCGTGGCACGCATCAAATCAAGAGCAACTTGCACAACGAGTTCAGTTTCGGGTCGAGGAATCAATACCCGCGGGTCGACCATCACATCGAGATGACGAAATGCCCAACGCTTGATCACATATTGCAATGGCTCGCCCGCCAATCGGCGTCGAACCATTTCGCGCAACGCAACACCGCAACGCTGACTAACGAGTTCTGATAAACCTGAGCCAAATTCGCTGGTGTCTAGCCCGCTTGCATGCTCACAAAGCCATCGTGCTTCTTGCTCGCTACCAAGATCAACCGAAGTCTTCTGACACAACTCACCCCATGTAATTGTCTCATCGCTATTCACGACAAAAATTATTTCTCGCCGGCGTATGCCAACTGTTCTGTCTGATATTCAAGTGTCAAAGCATCTACAACTGGGTCCAGGTTGCCCGCCAAAACTTCTTGCAACTGATGCAACGTGAAACCAATCCGATGATCGGTAACACGACTGTCTTTGAAATTGTAAGTGCGAATTTTTTCACCACGGCCGCCGCCGCCGACTTGGGCTTTTCTTTCAGCCGAAGCTCGCGCCTGTGATTCTTCTTCTTGACGTTTGAGCAATCTTGCTCGCAAAACTTGCATCGCTCGCAAACGGTTTTGTAACTGACTGCGCTCATCTTGCATCGCTACGACGACACCGCTCGGCCGGTGAGTTATTCGCACTGCAGAGTCGGTGGTGTTGACACCTTGACCGCCTGGGCCACTCGCGCGATACACGTCGATCTGTAAATCTTTTTCGTCAATATGCAGTTCAACTTCTTCAACTTCTGGCAACACCATCACGGTTGCTGAACTCGTATGAATACGACCTTGATTTTCAGTCGCTGGCACGCGTTGCACGCGGTGCGGGCCGCCCTCGAAGCGCATCCGAGTCCAGGCGGTTTCTCCCTTAAATATCATTACGACTTGATTGATCCCGCCCTTTGGCGACAGATCCAAAGACAGTACTTCGACCGCCCAATTATTGCGAGCGGCAAATGCTTTATACATATCGAATAAATCAGTTGCAAATAAGTTCGCTTCTTCGCCGCCTTCAGCACCACGAATTTCAACAATGATGTTTTTGCCTGCATTTGGATCTGGGGGCAACAACAAAACTTTAAGTTCGTTCTCGAGGTTGGCGATCAGCGTCGTTGCTGAATTCAATTCGGCCTGTAATTGGTCTCGCTCTGCACCGGTTGATTCGGCGATTAATTCTCGTGCTGCTTGCGCATTGCCAGTTGCTTTTTGATATTTACGAATGCACTCGACCAATGGCGTCATCTGTTTATATTTTCGTGAAACATCGCGCAATTTGTCTTGATTTCCGAGCACTTCGGGCGTAGCCATACTTGATTCAAGGTCGAGGAAATCTCGTTCAATAATGTCAAGTCGTTCAAGCACGATGATCAGACTATGGCTTTAATCTTGTTGTCGTTGTGTAGACGCATCCAGAAGATTGCAGCCATAAAAGCGTGCTGGATTATGAAGTGTTTCAGCAAGTCGAACGATCGCTGGCACTATGTCACGCGGTGGTGAAACAAAAACCAGATCGGCACTTGGGTCAATCTGCTGTCTTGCATCCGCACCAAATGCAACAACGTCCGGGTCGACTCCAATACTAAAAATAGCCACTACAGCCGCGCCATTTTTTAAAATTCCTTGCGCGCAACAAGGCACCGAGTCTTTGAGATTGGCCCTCGGCATTGCGGGGGCTGCTGACTGAAGTGAAACTGCATCAACTAAATCTGGCGAAGCACATAACAAATGTCGTAATAGACGTTCTCGTCCAAGTTGATTTAGCGGATGAGGGATCAAGCCAGCAACACGCTTAGACGACACATCAACGACAACTTTGCGCAAAGATTCGAGAGTTGCAGTTCGACCGTGCAGCATTTTAAACATTTCGCGGTCGTGTGTACCCGTACCAATTTCAAGAATCGACTCGTCAATCCCATTGTCGGAGACATCGTGAACGACTCGACAAACTTCGAGACCACAAACTTCACCAGCCAAAACTCCGTGCTCACGAGTTAGGTCTGCTCCTGAACTTTTTATGAACTCAGCAAACAGTTCATCGGCAGGACTGACTTCCAAAGCTTCAATGTCGCTCGGCGCCGCAAGCACAGCACTAGTGGCAATATCTTTGGTGATTTCGAAAATTTCGATTTTGAAATTGAAGAACCTTGCACGGCGGGCAAGGTCACCGGCATTGAACTGTGTGAAGATTTTTAATTCTGCAGCACCACTGCGCAAAGCCCAGATCATTGCCGGCCCAAGCCCCCGGTCGTGACGATCAATCAACAATGCCCATGCAATGCCGTTTACGACCGCACCAACCGCTGAGCCGAACTCAACGATTTCAAGATCTGACTCAAGATCAACAATCTGCGCCGAAATGAGTGTGCGCAGATGCGCACTAGCCAAGCGAAAAGCGTGACTTTCGTTCGTCAACATGACGCAACGAGAACTTAAGACGTCGGTTGTTTGGCGATTTCCGCGAGGAACTCGTCGTTGTTCTTAAATGTCTTCAAACGATCAATCAGCAATTCAAGACCAGGTGCGGCGCTGCCTTCGGCGGCAAGACCACTCAACACGCGACGCAACTTCCAGACCATCTGAAGCTGCTGACGGTTGAACAACAACTCTTCGTGACGAGTACTAGACGCATCAACATCTATCGCCGGATAAATTCGTCGCTCTGCAAGTTTGCGGTCAAGACGAAGCTCCATGTTGCCGGTTCCCTTGAACTCTTCGAAAATTGCATCATCCATTCGACTGTTTGTTTCGACAAGAGCCGTCGCCAAAATCGTAAGACTTCCACCTTCTTCAATGTTGCGGGCCGCACCAAAAAACTTCTTTGGCGGATACAGCGCACCAGCATCAATACCACCAGACATAACGCGTCCAGTCGTTGGTGCCGCAAGGTTGTAGGCGCGAGACAAACGGGTGATTCCGTCCAAAATAATTACCACGTCTTGACCCATCTCGACCATGCGCTTTGCTTTTTCGATCACAAGTTCAGCAACATGAGTGTGTTCTTCTGATGGTCTGTCAAAAGTTGAAGAAACAACTTCGCCTTTGACTGTTCGACGCATATCGGTCACTTCTTCTGGTCGTTCGTCAATTAGCAGAACAATCAGTTTCACTTCTGGATAATTTTTTTCAATCGAAGTGGCGATCGTCTTCATCACAGTTGTCTTGCCGGCCTTTGGTGGCGAAACGATAATTCCGCGTTGACCTTTGCCGATCGGAGAGATCAGGTCGATAATTCGCGCCGTCATATTCGTTGGATCACTCGCACTCGAAAGTTCTAGCTTCTCGTCTGGAAACAATGGCGTGAGGTCTTCGAACTTCGGACGGGGCTTCATTTTTTCAACGTCAATGCCGTTGATCGTGCGAATATCTAACATTCCTGGATTCTTTTCGTTTCGACCAGCAGGTCGTGACATTCCAGTGACGTGGTCGCCTTTACGTAAATTAAATTGTCGAGTGAGCCGAACTGAAACGTAGGCATCACCTTGCGACGCCAAATAACCATTAACTCGCAAAAAGCCGTAGCCCTCATCACGAAGGTCTAAATAGCCAGATACTTCAATCGGATCATTACTGATCGGTTCATTTGATTCTTGGACATCATTTGATTCATATCTATCTGCACCTTGCGGGCCGTCTTCACGAGTGTTGCGAAACCCACCAGGGCTGCGACGACGACGGTTGCGATTGCGATTGCGATTGCCACCATCTTGATCGTTGTAATTGCGCGGAGAATTATTTCGATTGTCACGATTGTCGCGATTATCGTTTCGCGGAGAATTATTTCGGTTATCACGATTATCACGGTGCGGTTCAGTTTGCTCAGTTCGACGACGAGCATCAGGAGCGATCGGTGTTCCTTCGTGCTCAGCAAGCTCGATTTCCCATTCTGATAACGACTGACCGTCTGCACCAAGTGCGGGCGCTGCAGATTTAACCTCTGGCGCAGAGTTGCTAGTTGATGATTTCGCTGGCGCCGATTTGACTGGCGCAACAGCAGGTGCCGGAGCAGTCTGCTCAAGAATCATGTCGATGATCTCTTCTTTTTTGGCACGCGCAGCCGACTTCACGCCGAGTGCTTTGGCGATTGCCAGAAGTTGGTCGCGATCTTTTGCTTCAAGTGCCGATTGTTCGAGGGCTCCACTAGCCACAATGCCTACTTTCAGGGCAACTAACTTATTTGCCGCCCAATTTGCCGCTCATTGCCAATATGCAGGGGCACAGATCAGTTTGCGTTGAAATGCGTCTGCCAAGAAAAGGCGGGGACTCGCTCGGGAACCCGAGCAATACAACTCTAGCCCACTCACTGCTGATTGGCAACGACCTGCAAAAGTTAACGACAGCCCGCCACAAACGTCTGCACGGCCCGCAATTCATTAGGCAGCGAAACACTGCGTTCAGGGCGACTCATCAGGTCGGCAAGATGCTCGGGCAACGTCGGTATCTGCCCCGTTGCCTGGCGCACAGCATCGGGAAATTTCGCGGGGTGTGCAGTTGCCAAAGTGATTATCGATTGGCTTTTTGGATAATTGGTGCCCTTGCTTTGACGAGCCGCCGATAGCCCTACTGCCGTGTGTGGATCAATCAACATCCCCGACTTTTGATGAACATCTTGCATCGTTGTCAGAGTTTGTTTATCGTCACATCGATATCCAGCAAACACGCCGGCGATCCAATCCGTGAAAATACTCGGCGCAACATTAAGTTTGCCTGAGGTACGAAAATCTTTGAGTTGTTCGGCAGTTGCAGCACCATCACGACCGTTCATTTCAAAAAGTAAACGCTCGAAGTTCGACGAAACTTGAATGTCCATACTCGGACTCAAAGTCGGCACGACCTCGTTGGCGATCATTTGTTGCGACTCAAAGAATCGAGTCAAAATGTCATTTGTATTTGACGCCACGATGAATCCATCAATTTGAGCGCCCATCTGTTTGGCTATCCATCCAGCCAAGACATTGCCAAAGTTTCCTGTTGGAACACTGAACACGGCAGAGTGACCGAGTTTTTCTAGCGCCGTTATGTAATAGACAACTTGTGCCATTACCCGCACCCAGTTTATTGAGTTGACTGCCGAAAGATTATTTGCATCACGAAACTTTTCGTCGTTGAACATTGCTTTAACTAAGTCTTGGCAATCGTCAAATGTGCCATCAATTGCAACGGCATGGACATTCGGCGCCATAACCGTTGTCATCTGCCGACGTTGCACATCACTGACCCGATTATTTGGGTACAACATTACGATGTCGACATTGCGACAAGATGCGACACCGTCAAATGCTGCGCCA
>BJGF01000072.1 GCA_014190295.1 Actinomycetes bacterium
TTTGACATACACGGCATAACCACCTGCGCTACTACCTTGGGCAATAATCGCTCCCTCAACACCAGTCGCAGGCACCGAAACTTCAGCCAAAATATCAAACGATCGATTGCGCAAATTCGGTGCAACCAACGGCGGTATCGCACCAATGCCTGGTCGATATTCGTATCGCTCTTGTCGATAACGCTTATCGCCGAACTTTCCTGGTTGATTATTTAATGGCAGAATTTGTTGCTTGTCGGCGAGATCCCACCACAACGCAATCATCTCTTTTAATTTCTCAGGATGCTTCGCAGCAAGATCGTTCGTCTCTGCAAGGTCTTTTTCAACGTGGTACAACTCCCATTGCTCAGCGTCGAAACTTATATTCGGGTCAGTGCCGTCGTAACTTGGCGTGCCAGGCAAACCTGGCAATTGATGAAATACAACCGCTTTCCAGCCATCGTGATACAGCGCGCGCGAACCGAGCATCTCGTAACACTGCGTCACATGCTTGCTTCGCGCTTTCGCATCGCTGAGTGTGTGCGCAAAACTCACGCCTTCAATTGGCTGTTGCTCGACACCAGCAATATGTGTCGGCGCATCAATACCAATTAGTTCGAGCAAAGTCGGCATCACATCTACCGAATGCAGATACTGCGTGCGCACTTCGTTTTTGGCTGCGAGTTTTTTTGGCCAGTGGATAATTAATGGGTCGGTGACTCCACCTTCGTGGGTCTCGCGCTTCCATCGTTTGAACGGTGTGTTGCCCGCCCACGCCCAACCCCACGGATAATGATTGTGCGCCGCTGGAGTGCCGAGCAAATCAATTCGCTTGAGGTTCTCTTCGAGACTTTCCGGCATGAAGTTGAAATAAAACATTTCATTGAACGAACCTTTCGGTCCGCCTTCAGAACTTGCGCCGTTGTCGCTCATCACGAGAACAATCGTGTTGTCAAGTTCGCCAAGTGACTCGATGTGTTTGATCACTCGACCAACCTGAGCGTCGGTATGCGTCAAGAAACCTGCGTAGACCTCCATCATTCGTGCATAGAGTCTCTTTTCGTCGGCGCTGAGACCCGCCCACTCCGGCACCCAATGTGGTCGCTCGCTTAGAACTGTGTCGCTGGGCAATAAACCAGATTTTTTCTGTCGGGCGAAAACTTCTTCGCGCCATGCATCCCAGCCGTGATCAAACTTTCCGCGATATGCGTCGATGAAACTTTTCGGTGCTTGATGCGGTGCGTGACATGCACCAGGTGCAAACCACATGAAGAAAGGTTTTTCAGGGTGTGCTGCGCGCAAGTCATTGATAAACAGTTCTGCTTTGTCAGCCATGTCTTCGGTGATGTGATAACCCTGCTCTGGTGTGCGAGGTGGGTCAACTTGGTGATTGTCATAGACAAGATCAGGGTGATACTGATCGGTTTCGCCACCAAGAAAACCGTAGAAGCGTTCGAATCCGCGACCGAGTGGCCATCGCTCGCGGGTTGATCCCATTTGGTTTTCGCCTTGCGGAGAAAGATGCCATTTGCCAAGTAGATACGTCGCATAACCGTTGCGCACGAGAATTTCAGAAATCATTCCGGCGCTCGCTGGCATGATCGAGTTGTAGCCAGGGAAACCAGAAACGATGTCGGCGACCCGACCCATGCCCACGCTGTGCGGGTTACGACCAGTCAAAAGCGCGGCGCGTGTCGGCGAACACAATGCAGTCGTGTGATAGTTGCTGTAGCGCAAACCGTTAACAGCAAGCTGGTCGAATGTTGGCGTGGCAACATCAGAGCCATAGCAACCAAACTGCGCGTAGCCCACATCGTCGAGCAACACGATGAGAATATTTGGCGAACCTTCGGGCGGGGTTGTTAATGGCGGCCACCACGGCGTCGAGTCATCAAACGTGCGCCCAATTTTGCCCTTGAATTCGTTCGCCATATCAAATCTCCATGTTGATTCGTTATCAAAAAATTAGCCGCTCATTGCCGATTGAATCGCATTGAAAATCTCTCAGATTTCTAGTACCTGCGAGCAGTTATCATTACTACTACCAGCACTCGTAGCTCAACGGATAGAGCATTTGACTTCGGATCAAAGGGTTGGGGGTTCAAGTCCCTCCGAGTGCGCCAACAACCTCGCGATAACCGTCAAGTGGCTTCAAATTGATTTGACTGGCAGACTTAATTCTTCGTGACAACTTCAACTCAACTCATTCATTTGTACAAGGGCGAACTCAGCGTCGTAGTCAGTACGCGCGGCAACGTACCCGCGATCGTCTATTGGGGGTCGTATTTAGGCGAAAGCCAACTTTCCGATGCGATGTTTTTGCGACCTGTACTCGGCGGCGGAATTGATTTTGATGCACCACTCGCAATTATCCCCCAACATCATGACGGCTGGTTAGGTATTCCAGGACTTGAAGGATTTCGCACGGACGCAGGCGCAATGTTTGCTCATCTACAAATCTCAACAACTGAAAAATCAAACACAGCAGCAACATTTGTTCTTGCCGACAAACACGCTGGGCTCGAGGCGAGATTGCATTTACAAATTGACGCCAGCGAAGTGCTCGAAGTTTCAGCAACACTACGCAACACCGCAAAAACCGCGTACAACTTGCAGGCACTTCGCATCGCGTTACCAATCGCAGCCTCAGCAAACGAACTACTTACATTTGGTGGTCGTTGGGCAATGGAGTTCGGCGAACATCGCACCCCGTGGCGTGACTCGACTATTTCATTGACAAATTTGCGCGGCCGAACTTCGCACGAGAAGTGTCCGTTGGTTTTTGCCGGCACAAACGGTTTCGGCGAACAGCATGGCGAAGTTTGGGGCTGTCATTTGGGTTGGAGTGGAAATTTTGAAATCATTGCTGATGGCGTCACCGAACATCACAAACATCTACTTGCAAGCGAGCGACTAGTCGCTGGCGAAATTATTCTTCAACATGGCGAGTCTTATACGGCACCGACAATTTATGCCGTGCACTCAAGTAACGGGTTGAGCAAAGCCTCGCAACAGTTTCACCGGTTCGCTCGCTCGCTCACACAACATCGCAAAATATCGCGACCAGTAATTCTCAACACTTGGGAAGCCGTCTATTTCAATCACGACTTCGACACGCTGAGCAAACTTGCCGATGCTGCTGCTCGCATTGGTGTCGAACGATTCGTATTAGACGACGGTTGGTTCACGGGCAGACGCAACGACAAATCTGGTTTGGGCGATTGGACAGTTGACAAAACGATTTGGCCCGATGGTCTCGGCAAATTGATTCAACATGTCAGCAATCTCGGCCTCGAGTTCGGCATTTGGTTCGAGCCTGAAATGGTCAACCTAGACAGCGAACTATTTCGAAAACATCCAGACTGGGCGCTGCACGACGTTAATTACGAATTAATCACGGGACGTAATCAATTGGTTTTAGACATGTCGCGTGAAGATGTTCGCGAATATTTATTTGCAAGTATCTCAAATTTGCTTGACACGCATGACATTGCATATATCAAGTGGGATCACAACCGCGATCTTGTTAGTGCTGGCGCACACGCACAAACATTGGGCACGTACGAATTACTAGATCGACTAAAGCGTAAGCATCCACTCGTGCAGTTTGAATCTTGTGCCTCAGGCGGAGGTCGAATTGATTTTGGAATTCTGCCGTATGTCGATCGATTTTGGACGAGTGACTCGAATGATCCGCTAGATCGCGCATTCATTGCGCGTGGCGCCAAACGACTGATGCCACCCGAATTGCTCGGCTCGCATATCGCTTCGCGAACCAACCACATCACAAAACGCTCGCACTCGTTGGCTTTTCGCGCATCAACGGCGATTTTCGGCTGGCTCGGCATCGAATTAAATTTGCTGACCGCGACTGATGACGAATTAGTGCGCTTAAGTGATGTCATCGCACGATACAAAATCTTGCGCCCACTACTTCACTATGGAAACTCGTTCACTGAAGATCACTCGGACACGAATATTTTGGTGCACGGCGTGAGCGGCGCAGACAATCAACAGACAATTGTCTCGGTCACAAGAACCAACAGTGGCAACAGCAACCATATTGATTCAATTCGTATCAGCAACCTTGAACCAGGTTCAAGTTACACACTCAAGCCAATATATTTTGGCGAGCCAGCATTTGCCCCGCATCGCGAACTGCCACAATGGCTGACCAAGCAAAGCTTCGTCTTAACCGGCTCACAACTTCAACAAATCGGTTTCATTTGCCCGCCGTTACTTCCTTCGTCCTCATTCATAGTGATGATAGAAAAAGTTGTGTCGTGAACAGCAACGAGCGAATTGATCCGCATACGGGCTCACGAGTTCACATCGTTGCCGCCCGTCAAAATCGCCCCAACTCTCCGACCACTATCTGTCCGTTTTGTGTTGGTGGTCTCGAAGCCCCCAACGACTACACCGTCAAGTCAATTGCGAATCGGTGGCCCGCCCTTGATTCTGGAGCGTGTGAAGTCGTGCTCTATTCGTCACAGCACGATGCTTCGCTTGTTTCAATCGCACCAGGTGGCATCAGAGATGTCATCGACCTTTGGGCAGAGCGCACCGAGAAATTGTTACGGCAAGACAATATTGAATACGTTTTAATTTTTGAAAACCGAGGTGCAGAAGTTGGCGCGACGATTCAACATCCGCACGGCCAGATCTATGCGTTCGACCATGTGCCCGCCCGCCAACATCGACTGCTCACTGCTCAATGGTCGCCCGACACGAATACTGAGTCGCGCGAAATCATCTCGACAAAATACTTCACTGTGTACGCACAATACGCTTCGATCCACCCCGTTTCTTTGGTCGTTGCACCTCGCGAACGCGTCGCCACAGTCTGCGAACTCACCGACGCTCAACGCAACGATTTTTCTGAAGTTCTGCACCAAACTTTTTCGGCACTTGATCTTCTATTTGACGAGCCACTGCCCTACATGATGTGGATCAACCAGTCTGCTGATGCGAAGACCTACAAAAATCCGTGGATGCACATGGAGATTGTTTCGCCATGGCGTGCGCCAAATGTCCAGCGCTTCATTGCCGCAGCCGAGGTATCCACAGAAGAATATTTCAACCCGGTTGACCCGGCCGACATTGCACAACGCCTACGCGACTTAATCTAAAAATGAAAGCAGTCGCACCAGCGCGCGTCAATCTCATCGGCGACCACACCGACTACACGGGCGGATTGGTTTTTCCGATGGCGATAGATCGATTCACAACTATCGATTTCGAGCCATTAGCCGACTCGGTTATTCGACTTCACTCGCACGATCAACAGCACGACGCCTTGATTCAACTTCCGGTTAGTGAATCTAAAACAAACCAGTCAGGGTGGGCGCGTTACATCGCCGCCGTTGCCAAAGAGTGCAACGCGACCCATGGCATAACAGGCGAAATCACGACGACGATTCCGATTGGTAGCGGACTTTCATCGAGCGCCGCACTTGAAGTTGCCACGGCACTCGCCCTCAATTTCAACGGCTCGGCACTCGAACTTGCGCAACTGGCTCGACGCGCCGAACACACCGCAACAGGTGTACCCACCGGGATAATGGATCAATTGTGCATCGCCTCGGCGCGCGAACAGCATGCGATGCTGATCGACTGCGACAATTTTGAAATCAAACATGTGCGACTACCTGAAAATATGCAGGTTGTGGTGCGATTTATCACGCAACGCACTTTGGAAGGCTCGCAATATGCCGACCGAGTCAAACAGTGCGCCGACGCCGAGTCGATCATTGGCCCGTTACGCCACGCAAAACTCGAATCAATCGAAGCAATTTCTGATCAGACAATCCGTCAACGAGCGCGCCATGTGATCACTGAAAATCAAAGAGTGCGTGACTTTGCTCTCGCCCTGCAATCGGGCGACTTGAAGTCGGCAGGTTTATTGATGAATCAAAGCCACAAGTCACTAGCCGATGATTTTGCGACATCAACTCATGCAATGGACGACGCGGTTAGTGAATTACAAAAAATTTCTGGCGTCTATGGCGCGCGAATGACGGGCGGAGGTTTTGGAGGCTGCGTCGTTGCACTTTGTGCACGCGACACACGACTCGATGGCTGGAGAGTTTCAGCGGCTGGCGCTGCGCATCTCGCGTGAGACAACATAAGCAAAGTTATAAGTGCCAGCTTTGACTTTATATTGCGGCAAAACATCTGGGCCACAACTGCCAGTGCCCAACCCGCGATGAGCAACGTCGATGTTGATCATCAAATAGTCTCGCTTGCTTAATTCGGTTTGATCTTTCGCGGCATATAAATCATCAGCCGTATATGGCAGGGCCGACATGTGCAACAGACAACCATCTGCCTCGATTCTGATGACCTCGCTGGTCTGTTCGTTGCTAATCTCAAACCACCGACAGTTGGTGCGCAAACCAAATTCTTGCGGCACGAGATAAGGCAGTTCATCGGGAGCCGATGAATAAACGCCGAGCATCGCCGAAGATTGTCGATCGACATAACACTCGTGTGGACCATTGCCAAACCATTTGAGATGCGAAAAGCCAATCGGCAACGCAAACTTCACGCCAACTCGCGGAAGATCGTCCAGCTTTTTCGGCACCACGACTGTGTGAGCAAAACGAATCGAACCGTCACCGCGAACCTCTCGCTTTACGGCGTGTTTGACCAGAGATTTTGCATCTCGATCAACACCTTGTGCTTGCCAGCGCTTGAGCGTCGTGGTTTTTACCCATGACAGATTCGGCAACAATTTAAAACCGTCGTTATCTATTGGCGCACGCCAAATGGTCAACTCGGGCCACACTTCAATCGGCAGTTTCGGTTTGACACTCACTGCAACTCGCTGCGGTTTTCTCGTGCGCACGACGAGCTGATCCCACGCCACGAGATGATCTGCCGAGCACCACGATTCTGCGCGCTTGCATCGCCACAAAATATTTATTCGCAGATCACCAACAGTAGACATCGAAACTGGCAATTTGACCAGTTTTATTTTTGTGGCCGCGATATTTGCTACGGGTAAGACACCGCGACGCACCACCGTGCCGTCGACAACAACTTCAAAGATCGGCTTTAACCAAGAAGTGTCACGAAAACTTTGCCGATTTTTTATTTCGAGCACGACGCCAGACTTTGTTTTTCTGAGATTTGTCGCGACAGGGCGATGCACCCATGCAACTTCGCGCATTGCCGGATGTGGCGTGAGATCTGAATGCATCAATCCATCGGCGACAAAGTTGCCATCGTTTGGCGAATCACCAAATTGACCACCGTAGGCAAATCGCTGTTGGCCGTTCGGCAAAGTCTGGCGAATGCCATGATCTTTCCACTCCCAGATAAAACCACCTTGCAAGCCGGGCGTATTGTCAAAAACTTCCCAGTAGTCGGCAAGTGAACCATTTGAGTTGCCCATCGCATGGTTGTATTCACAAATAATTAATGGGCGCCGACGCTTTTTGCTCTTGGCGTAAGACTCGATTGCGGCGATACTCACATACATCGGCGCGACAACATCAGTTGCTTCGAGCCCTCCATCAAACCAGTTGGTATGAAAAACAGCACCCTCATAATGCAGCGGCCTCGACGAGTCATACGAACGAATCCATTTCGCCACAGCGTTATGCACTTCGCCGTAGCCAGACTCGTTGCCGATCGACCACATGATGATGCTCGGATGATTTTTATCGCGTTCAACCATTCGCGATACGCGCGAAACCCAGGTTGATCGATAATTCGGGTCATTGCACAAACTTGTTATCCACGCGTGGCTCTCGACATTTGCTTCGGCGACGACATAAAGCCCCAGTTCATCGCAAATATCCAGAAACTTCGGGTCATTAGGGTAATGCGAACAACGAACCGAATTGATGTTGTGTCGTTTCATTGCCAGCACATCGGCTCGCATATCTTCAACCGTCACGGCTTTACCACGATCAGGATGATGATCGTGGCGGTTCACACCTTGAATCATGATTCGTTTGCCGTTCACACGAAGATCGCCGTCTACGACTGCGATTTTTCTGAAACCAATCATCTGTTCAGTTGAATCAATGACTACTCCGTTCATATCACTGAGTACGACTCGAACTATGTAGCGATTTGGTATTTCGGCTGACCACAACTTTGCTCGGGCCACTCTCCACGAGACATCCGATGTGTGCCCCGTGAATTCGTAGGCTCGTTCTAAATAAGGCACCGCAGATTTATTTTTCTTGCCGATCTGTTTACCAGCCTGCTTGCCGGTGAGTTCACCATCCAGAGCGTGCAGTGTGGCCACCACCGACAATCCGCGCGGAAATCGCTCACCTTCTGGTGCGCTGACCGCAGTTCGCACACGCACAAACCCAGTGCCAATTAGCGAGTCGCCCAGATCGTCAACTTGCGCATCGACCCTGACATCTTGAATCCGAATTCGTGATTGCGCTTCGACGAATATTTCACGATGCAGACCAGCCATCCACCATTGATCTTGATCTTCGACATAAGACTGTGCCGAGTAGCGACACACAGTAATCGCCACGACATTGACGCCCGCGCGCACAACAGATGAAATGTCATATTCGCTGGCGAGCCTGCTGTCGGTGCCGTAACCAATAAATTCGCCATTGACCCGAACCGAGTGCACACTTTCTGCTCCGCCGATATGCAGAACAATTCGCCGACTCAGCCAACTTGAATCAACCGTGAAACGGCGCCGATAAACAGCTGTGCCGATTTCGTCCGGCAAAAACGGTGGCGGCTCGCGCCACGGCATCGCGATATTCGTGTAGTGCGGAACATCGCCGAGACCAAACAGCGTCCAGTTGCTCGGCACCGGAATCTTGAACCAATCGGTGTCATCGAAAGTTTCAGCTAGTTCTTCGAGCGTTATTTCGGTCGGATGCGCAAATCGCTTGATGTGCCAGTCACCGTTGAGTGAAACTCGTTGACTCGCTTGCGCCACAAACGGCGAGCGCATCGGCAACCGATTGATCTGCACGACATTCGGGTCTGCCCATAATTTCAGATCACGCAACTCAGGAACTGCCACCATGACTATTGCGCAATTCTGTCAACGAAAATCGCAACTTGTTGACTCAGCATTATCCAAACTTATCTTAAAATAGTTATAGAGTTGCGCCCAATGAACACGAATTTGAAGTGGGTGACTTGGGATCAAGCTGCGATCACTGCGCTTATAAGTTTCATCGTCACGATACTTTTGCGTCGGCTGCCGTCGACAAAGTGGCGAGCACGAATTATCCCAGTGACAACAGAACTTAGTTTGATCTCTACGCTGTACACACTGTGGCGACTGGCAATGAAACTACCGCTCGACCAACCCAGTGGAGCGATTGATCGTGCTCGACAACTCAACGATTTTCAACATTGGCTGCATCTGCCCGCTGAACTCTCTTCACAGCATTTTGTTTTACGTTACGAATGGTTAGCGCAAGCTACCAATTTTTACTACGCCGTCTTTCATGTGCCGGCAATGATCTTGTTTCTTGTTTGGATATTTATGCGACACGGAGATAAATACCCGCGATGGCGCAGCAGTCTGGCAATGCTCACGGCTGCATGTCTCGTCATCAGATTTATTCGCGTCGCCCCACCGCGCTTTTTACCCGAACTCGGTTACATCGATCTCGCGACGCGCTTCGGGCTCTCTGTATACGGGCCGGTCGGCACCGGAGTTTCAGATCAATTTGCCGCAATGCCGTCGATTCATGTTGGTTGGGCGGCAGTTGTTTCGTTTGGCATTGTCAATGCATCCA
>BJGF01000073.1:0-2357 GCA_014190295.1 Actinomycetes bacterium
CTTAAAATGTTTATTTTTGCCAATAACGGTTATGCAAGTATTCGAATGACACAAAAGAATTATTTCGACGGCGCATACCTAGGATGCGATATCGAATCTGGGCTTGGTTTTCCAGACTGGCAACTGTTGGCCAAAGCCTTTGGCATCAAGTCGCTGACTTTGAACGAAAACTTTGGCACCAACAAAGATTTTCTGAAGTCATGGAACGATGATCAGGCCTGCTTGTTTGTTGTCCCAGTTCACCCAGAGCAAACTTATTTTCCGAAAATTTCCAGTCAGGTCACTGCCACTGGCAGTATGGAGTCAGCGCCTCTGCACAAGATGACGCCACCCTTGCCAGACGAGATTAAGCAAAGACTGGGTCTCGAGTCGTAAACGGTTAATATTAGGAGAGATATAAATCTCACTTAAATTATTCGAAAGAGCATGACATGAATAAAACTGAACGAGAAATGGTCGAAATTCTCAAAAAAGGTCGAGACAGTTTTGGCTATGTATCAGTAAAAGCCGAGTTCGAAGCCGAAGGAACTCGGATTGAGGAGTTGTTGCGTCTGATGGAGATGGCTCATCGTGCAAACCTTGATTTGACGGTAAAAATTGGTGGATGTGAGGCCATCCGTGACTTATTAGAAGCCAAACAAATCGGTGTTCGCTACATCGTTGCGCCGATGGTTGAGTCACCCTATGCCTTGTCTAAGTATGTTGCGGCGAAAAATCAGGTTTATTCCGCGGATGAACAACAAGACACCGATTTTCTATTCAATGTTGAAACTATTACTGCGTTTAATCAGTGCGAAAAACTTGCCGATGTCGCCAAAGCAAATGGTGGGGTTCAAGGAATGGTGTTCGGTCGAGTTGATTTTTCTGGTTCGATAGGTCTCAACCGTGACAGTATTAATGGAGATCAAGTAATGGACAACGTGATGGCCACCGCAGAAATTTGCAAGAAAGCTAATTTACAATTGGTAGTTGGTGGAGGAGTTTCGCGGGATTCAATCGAGTGTCTGCGTCGCATTCAAAAAGTATTGCTGACAAGATTCGAAACGCGAAAAGTCGTGTTCATCGGTGACGCAATTCAGGGTGACAAAATCGAGGGTGGTCTACTAAACGCAGTTCACTTTGAGATGTTGTGGTTGATGAATAAACGCGACTATTACGGCACGATTGAGCGTGAGGATGCCAAGCGAATTGACATGCTTGAAGCACGTTGGAAGATCCTCAATAAATCAAATTAATTCGTGTCTGATCATTAGCTCGATGCTCTTTTCAAGCGTTGTCCATTCGTCAGTTTTTAGCAAAGCTCGTGTGGTCGCGGTAGCGGGCACGTATTGATGAAATATATTTTTATTTGATACTGGTTTCGCGACGTTAATTTCGGGTGCAAAGTTAAGTATTTTCTCTGAAACCTTCGCCACTATTTGGGCAAGTTCAAGAATTGAGATCGAACGCTCTGAACCGACATGCAGTGGCTGAACAACATTTCGCTCAACCACGGCACACCAAAGCCAAGTCGCCATATCTGCACCGTCTAAGTATGACCGGCGAGATTGACCATCACTATTTATGAAAATCGGCTTGCGGTCAAGCGCATTTTGTACAAAGTTTCCGATTGCAAAGTGGGTATCGCGTGGCAGATAATGGCCACTGAAGGTGAAAAGGCGCGCAATTTTAGGATCACAAATATTTTGTGCCCCCGCATCAAGGCAATGTTTTTCGGCAATCTGTTTGCCACGGGCGTAGGCGTTCATCTGGTTTGGTGGCGGGTTTGGATCAATTTCGCCTTCGGCGATGTGGCTGACAGATTGGGATTGTTCTCCATAGACAGCACCAGATGAGGTGAACAGAAGTGGCGTGCGGCTACGGGTGTATTTAAGAACCGAATGCATTGCTACTTCGTTGATTCGCAACATTTCGCTCGGATTTTCAATGTTAAGTTTTGCCGATGCCGGAGTAGCAGCATGAATTATTGAATCAATCGAACCAAAATCAAGTGTCTCGCTAAGAATGTCACCTTCGACAAGTGAGAGATTTTCGAAACCAATTGCTTTTGTATCATCCACATGTTTAGTTTTTAAATCGCGAGTCGGAACGATTATTTCAAACTTTGTTGCCCCATTGTCGCAGGCAATTCTTGCAGTTTCAATTAACCATTTGCCAACGAATCCAGTGCCGCCTGTAAGTAAAACTCGTGATCCACTGAGTTGGTTAATTGCTTTGATTAAGCGATTCAAGTGATGATCTGTTAGTTCTGAGCTGAAGTTTCGAACCATATTCATATAGCTTAGGTCATGATGAATACATTGATCGCGACGACATTGCTTGAGCTGCATACTTCGTGGGCGTGGATCATGATTGTT
>BJGF01000073.1:2367-9675 GCA_014190295.1 Actinomycetes bacterium
CATTCGCAAGTTAGACAATTGCAGCATCACTTTGCTTGAGCGTGATTCACAAGGCACTTTGCGCGTTGTGCAAGACGGTCACGAAGCCGACACCCTGATCCGTTAGATTAGAGAAAATGATCAACATATTTGCTGCAACTTTGCTTGAGCTGCATACTTCGTGGGCGTGGATCATGATTGTTGGCAACGGGTTGGCTGGCATCTGGGCGCTTGTGGCGCACAAGAATATTTCGTTGCGCAGTCGCGCTTTATGGTGGTTCACGGGCTTGGTGCAGTTCACGGTTTTTGTGCAGGTTGCAATTGGCGTCGCAGTTGTTAATCGCAACAAAATCGAATATCCGGCGTTTCACGCGTTCTATGGTTTTGTGGCGATCATCGCGATTGCGATTATCTATTCGTATCGCGCGCAATTAAAGAGTCGCGTATATCTGCTCTACGGTTTCGGTGGATTATTTATTATGGGACTCGGCATTCGCGCAGTGCTTGTCGGCCAAGCAGGCTAAAACTTGTTGTCGCTAGTTGGCTAGCGATTTTTCAAGTGCATTCAGCGAATTACTCAGTTTCGTCGGCAGGCGATCGCCGAACGCGGCAAAGTGTTCTCGAATTTGTGGCACAGCCTCACGCCAGCCAGCCTGATCAATAGTTAGCAGCGACTCAAGATCTTGCGTCGAAACTTTTAATCCAGATACATCCAGCGAGCCCGCATCTGGAAGGTAGCCAATTGCTGTTTTGTTCGCAGCAGCAGAGCCATTTAGCCGCTCGAAAACCCACTTCAGAACCCGACTGTTTTCGCCATAGCCCGGCCACAAGAATTTTCCGTCGGCGTCGCGCCTAAACCAATTGACGAAAAAGATTTGCGGCAGTTTTTCGGCAGAAGTTTTCGTGCCGATTTTCAACCAGTGCGCAAAATAATCCGCCATGTTGTAACCGCAGAACGGCAACATTGCCATCGGATCAAAACGCAATTTGCCAACTGCGCCGCCGGCCGCAGCCGTGGTCTCTGAAGCCATGATCGAACCGAGAAACACTCCGTGATCCCAGTCGAATGCTTGCGTAACGAGTGGCACCGTTGTGCGTCGACGCCCGCCAAACAAAATCGCTGAGATCGGCACACCACTTGGGTCTTGCCATTCAGGTGCAATCGACGGACACTGACTCGCCGGCGCTGTGAATCTCGCGTTCGGGTGCGCCGCCGGTGTTTGGGTTTCTGGTGTCCACGGTTGGTTGCGCCAGTCGGTGGCACGCGCAGGTTTCGTATCTGTCATGCCTTCCCACCACACATCACCGTCAGGTGTGTAGGCAGTGTTTGTGAAAATGCAGTTGCCGAGCAGCGTGTGCATCGCATTTGCATTTGTGTCGTAACCAGTGCCGGGCGCAACACCAAAGAATCCAGCCTCAGGGTTGATCGCATAGAGCTGACCATCCGCGCCAAATTTCATCCAACAAATATCGTCGCCAATAGTTTCTGCTTTCCAGCCAGCGATTGTCGGCACGAGCATCGCCAAGTTTGTTTTGCCGCATGCCGAAGGAAACGCCGCAGCAATGTATTTGTATTCACCTTGTGGATTAGTAAGTTTGAGAATCAACATGTGCTCGGCGAGCCAGCCGTCATCGCGCGCCATCACCGATGCAATTCGCAACGCAAAACATTTTTTGCCGAGCAGTGCGTTGCCGCCGTAGCCAGAGCCGTAACTCATTATCTCGCGCGTCTCAGGAAAGTGCACGATGTATTTATTGTCAGGGTTGCACGGCCACGGCGAATCTTTTGCGCCACCAGTCAATGGTGCGCCAACAGAATGCAAACATTGCACCCAGTCGTGGTCGCCGAGTGCATCAAGCGCGCCTTGTCCCATGCGAGTCATAATTCGCATGCTGACCGCGACGTATGCACTATCTGTTAGTTGCACGCCGATATGTGCGATCGGCGAACCAAGTGGTCCCATCGAAAAAGGCACGACGTACATCGTTCGGCCACGCATGGCGCCCGTGTACAGCGCAGTAATTTCGCTTCGCATCTCGTCGGGTTCACGCCAATTGTTGTTCGGCCCTGCGTCAATCTTGTTGGTCGAACAAATGAAAGTTCGATCTTCGACACGTGCCACATCACCTGGGTCTGAGTGCGCCCAAAAAGAATTCGGTCGCTTTGCGTCGTCAAGTTTTGTGAAAGTTCCAGACTTGACTAGCGCGCCACAAAGCATGTCGTATTCGCTTTGAGATCCGTCACACCAATAGACATCATCGGGCTGAAGAACTTTGGCCCACTGAGCCACCCATGAATTTAATTTTGTGTTAGAAGACTGCGCAGTCATAAATTGAGAACGCTATGCGCCAGGAGTTTGCATGTCGCGCTCTGAACCGAGTCGCAATGTCGTGGCACGACCTGCAGTGTCGAGTGAGAATACAACACGTTGACCTTGTCGCAACATTCTAAAAATTGATCCATCCAGCGCGCCGACGGCGAGATCGTATTCACTCAAGTCAGTATCACGAATTACAACGCCGTCTCCGGTGGATGGATCATATGCCTTGATTACGCCCTGCATCATTAGAAAGATAGTTGCTCGACACGGTCAATTACCACTCGCCACCACACACTGGCGGGCCGAGCAACGTGGCTTAGTAGCCTGCCCATATGGCAGTGCTTGAAGAATTTGGTGCGGATGCCTTGCGTCACACGGTGATCGCATTTCGCGACACTATGAAACGCCATGCGAGTGGGATAAACCGTCTCAATGTTTATCCAGTTCCCGATGGTGACACCGGCACAAATATGGCGCGAACACTCGATGCCGTTGTTTTAGAACTTGAAGGCGCATCAGCCGAATTAGAAACGACCTGTGAAGCAATCAGCCACGGATCGTTGATGGGCGCGCGTGGAAACAGCGGGGTAATTCTTAGTCAAATTTTGCGCGGTCTGTCTTCGACTTTAAAAACCGCAAAAACTTCGGGCGCACAGCGTGTTGCCGAAGCACTCAAGTCTGCATCAAGTGCCGCTTACGAAGCGGTGCTAAAACCGATTGAAGGAACAATTCTCACGGTCGTTCGTGAAACTGCTGATGCTGCAGTGAAGGCTGCCGACGAAGGCGCAACTCTGGCAGTGATGTTGCGTGCGGCGCGCGCAGCAGGACGCAAGGCACTCGACAACACACCTGAGTTGTTGCCCGTGCTCAAAGATGCCGGAGTCGTTGATGCTGGTGGTGCCGGCTTCATGTTGTTTATGGATTCAGCCGTATATGTCGTCGATGGCGATCCTTTGCCTGAACCAATTTACGACGATGGCCCGACTGCTGAGCAACTTGAAAAAGTTGCATTGCGCACTGCGACTGACGGCTCAGTTGATGTCAGTGAGTTGCGCTACGAAGTCATGTTCTTGCTCGATCTGGATGATACGAAGCTGAAAAAGTTTAAAAATTCGTGGGGCGAGATAGGCGATTCAATTGTTGTTGTCGGTGGCGATGGTTTGTACAACTGCCATATTCATACCAACGACATCGGTGCCGCAGTCGAAGCGCCACTAATTGTTGGTGGTATCCCGTCAAAAATTCGGATCACGGATCTGTTTGAAGAAATGGCAGAAGAACACGCACAACGCGACGCTGGTCTCGGTGCACCCGCCGAAATATTGACCGGTTCGAAATCTGGTCGTTCTGGCTCGCGTCAGTCAGCGCTACCACCTGTGACTTGCGCCGTGGTTGCAATTGCAAGCGGCGACGGTCTTGCCGAACTGTTTGGACAAATGGGGGTGCATGGTGTCGTTGCTGGCGGACAAACGATGAATCCATCTACGCAAGAATTGCTCGATGCCGTTGAACACATGAACGCAACTCAAGTTGTGATCTTGCCGAACAATAAAAATATTATTCCGGTTGCAAATAAAATCGATGAACTTACGAAAAAAGATGTTCGTGTCGTGCCGACTTGTTCAATGCCTGAGGCTCTCGCAGCACTTGTTGCCTACGACCCAGAAGCATCTGCCGAACACAACGGCTCACAAATGTCGCGTGCCGCAAGTTCGGTTTCGACGGGCGAAGTAACACAAGCGGTGCGAGACACAAACTCCGACGCTGGCCAGGTTAAGGCCGGCGACTTTATTGGATTGGTGCGCGGTGACGGTGTAGTTGCCGTTGCAAAAACTTTGGACGCCGTATGTCGTGATTTATTCGCAAAATTAATCACCAAAGAGCGCGAACTTTTGACAATTATTTACGGTGATGGTGCGACTCCGCAAAGTACTGAAGCGCTGATCACACATGTCTCCGAAAAATATCCGCAGATTACGTGCGAAGTTCATCTTGGTGGGCAGCCGCTGTATCCGTACTTATTTGGTGTCGAATAAATCGGGTCCCGCATGACGGGCAAAATCACACTTCACGAGCTTGCTGACATCGACGTAGAAGTTCTCAAAGGTGTCGGCGATAAACGCAAAGAGTCTCTAGCCGAATACGGCATCACCAATGTTCTCGAATTGTTGATGAATTACCCTCGCAAATGGGTTGATCGCACGAACGAAGCCCGAGTTAGCGACCTGGTTGCAGGGCAAGAAGCCCTGGTGATTGTCGAAGTTAGAAAAGTTTCTAAGTTCACCACGAAAAATCGACGCACAGTTGTGACAATTCAGGTCGGCGATGAATCTGGTCGGTTGACGGCGGTGTTCTTTAATCAGCCCTGGCGTGAACGACAACTCAAAGTTGGTTTGCAAGTCGCGATGTTTGGAAAACCTGATTTATATCGCGGTGTTTTGCAAATGAGCAATCCATTGGTTGATTTAATAGGCGATCGCACCGGGAGAATCGTGCCGATATATCCGCAGAGTGAAAAAACTCAAGTCTCGACATGGGAGCTCGCAACTTGGGTCGAGAACGCACTTGAACGATGTCGTGAACGCGGATTATCGGATCCGGTGCCACCTGAATTAATAAATCGTCTCGAACTAGTAGATCGCGAGGCGGCATTGTGGGGGATTCACTTTCCTGAGACAATGTTGGCGAAACAAAATGCCCGACGCAGGCTTGCATTTGATGAGCTGTTACGGGTGCAAGTTGTGTTGGTCGGGCGCAAACGCGCGTTCGAACTTGACAACACAGGAATTCGTCACGTTATTGACGGCAAATTGCAACAGCGTTTTGTCGCAGCGATTCCATTTGCATTGACAGCCGCTCAGCAGCGCGTGATTTCTGAGATAAACAAAGATTTGGCTGCACCGCATCCGATGCATCGGTTGTTGCAAGGCGATGTCGGTAGTGGCAAAACAGTCGTTGCAGTTTCGGCGATGCTCGCCGCCGTGCAAGGCGGTCACCAAGGTGCGCTGATGGCGCCGACTGAGGTTTTGGCTGAACAACATTTCGCCGGTGTGAGCAGTCTGCTCGCAGGGCTACTCGTGCCAGACGCCAAAAATTTGTTTGGTGATCGTCAGTTGCGCGTCGAGTTGCTCACCAGTCGGATCACGAGCGAGCGACGACGAGAGTTGTTGCGCGATCTTGCAAATGGAGGTGTAGATATTTTGATCGGCACGCATGCGCTAATTCAAGAAGGTGTTGAGTTCTCTTCATTAGGTGTGGCAGTGATCGACGAGCAACACCGATTTGGTGTCGAACAGCGGGCAGCATTGCGCAACAAAGGTGAAAGCACGGGCAGTAAGAACTCTGAAAAAATTCTCACATCACCGGATGTTTTGGTGATGACCGCAACTCCGATACCGCGAACTGCCGCGATGACGGTTTACGGAGATCTTGATGTAAGTGTGCTTGACGAGATGCCGCCAGGTCGAACACCGATCAAAACATTTTGGATTGCGGGCAAAAAATCCGAGTCTGCAATGTGGGATGAAGTGCGCGGTGCGGCATCTCACGGTCAACAGGCTTTTGTGGTTTGTCCGTTGATTGAAGAGAGCGACAAACTGCAAGTTGCGTCTGCCGAGGATACTTTCAAGCTTCTCGCCAAGACTGAATTGAAGGGTCTGAAACTCGGGTTGTTGCACGGCCGCATGTCGTCAAGCGAAAAAGATGAGACGATGACAAAGTTTCGCGATCGCAAACTTGACGTACTAGTCGCAACAACCGTGATTGAAGTTGGCGTCGACGTGCCGAATGCGACATGCATGGTCGTGCTTGACGCCGATCGTTTCGGTATCGCCCAGTTGCATCAACTTCGTGGTCGCGTGGGCCGAGGTGTGATTGCGTCACGTTGTTGGCTCGTCACCAGTGATCCTGATATTGCGTCACCTCGCATCGACGCACTCGTCGAGTCAACTGACGGTTTCTATCTCGCTGAAGTTGATCTTGAGTTGCGCGGCGAAGGCACGATCATGAATACAGCGCAAAAGGGTCGCAGCGATCTGAAACTTGCATCGTTGCGACAGGATAGAGATTTGATTGAACTCGCACGGGCGACGGCATTTGAAATCATAAACGCCGACCCGACATTAATCAGTCACAACGAAATTCGCGAAGAGATTGATCTGCTGCTGACACCAGATGAAGAAGAGTTCCTCTTCAAAAACTAATTCGGTGGCGCTGAATTCTGCTATTCACCTTCGGGGGCGAGCACGAGATCCCAGCGATCCAGGCAGTCGCTGCAGCGATAGGCGACAACTTCGCCGACCTGCCACAAACCATCTTCTGGTGGATGAGTTAATAGGTGTGCTGTGCCTCCGCAATCAACACAAATAATCGATTCAGTCGGCGGCTCGGCGGGGCCAAATTGCATATAGTCATTCAACCACTACCGCCGAGCAAAGTTCGCCAATAGCGTGAAGGGATGCGAGTGGTGGCGGGAGAATTGCGTGGGCGAAAAATATCGGCCCCAGACGGAAACACCACGAGACCGACAACGGACATGGCGCGTGAAGCAATTTTTAATGCGCTGACGAGTTTGAACGTCGTGGTTGACGCACATGTTTTAGATTTATTTGCCGGTTCTGGAGCGCTGGGTATTGAGGCGTTATCCCGTGGGGCGAAACATTGCACATTCATCGAACGAGACCGCGATGCACTGGCGAGTTTGCAAGACAACCTAAAAAAACTCGGACTTACTGATCGCACAACCGTTATTCGCGCAGACGCCGCGATCGCTGCGGCTAAAGTCGCCAATGTTGATTTGGTGATGGCTGATCCGCCATACGAATTTGTTGATTGGGCGGGCTTGCTTGCCAAGATTTCAGCGCCACTATTGGTCGCTGAAAGTAACCGTGAAATAACAGGTATAAAAGGCTGGGAGTCGGTGCGTTCTAAGCGATATGGGCGAACTCACGTCACGTATTTACGGCGAGTACCATAACTAGCGCGATGAAGGTGATGTTTCCTGGAAGTT
>BJGF01000074.1 GCA_014190295.1 Actinomycetes bacterium
TCTCATCTTAAGCAGATATCGTATTGCGAGTCATGGGATCACTGGTCAAGCGCCGCCGCAAACGTATGCGCAAGAAGAAGCACAAGAAGATGCTTCGCCGTACCCGACATCAACGCAACAAGTAACTGACCCGTAGTCGGTTGTTTGCGTCGTCAACGCAACAAGTAACTGACCCGTAGTCGGTTGTTTGCGTCGTCAACGCAACAAGTAACCGTTTTTTAACTAGTTTGAGTGTTAATGACTGTGGCGCCGGTTAGTAGGTCGGCGAGATTTTCAAACTTGCCCTCAAGCCACCAGGTTGATCCGCTGCCGGCGAGTTTGGGTTCAACACCAGAAAACTGTGTAATTTTTCGCTTCCATATTTCGAGCCTTGGCTCAACTTTTATCGCCGCTAGTTCTAAATCGTTGTCACCAGCACCTTTGATTGAGAGTTTTCCGAAATCTGTGAGCTCATCAAATGCTTTGTAAACCGCGGGTGTAGAAACACCAAATGGCGGAATCACAAGTGTGATGTCGCGTCGCAAACTTGCCAGTGGATTAATTATTTCGCCGATACCTGAGACTCGTGCTCGTCCACCGGCGATACAAAATGGAATGTCTGCTCCAAGTTTTGATGCCGCAATTAGATCTGTGAAGCCCGCCCAGCGCAAAATCGCCGCAGCGTCAGCCGATCCGCCTCCCAAGCCACCGCCTGATGGGATATTTTTCGTGACCGTCACATGTGCTTTTCGATTGACAAGTTTCAGGGCGCGAACGACAAGATTCTCGGCGCTAATTGTTGAGCCGGTATTCAGATCACCGGCAAAGTTTCCATTTATCTCGAGCCCATCTCTCGTTGTGTCGACGACAAGAATGTCGGCTAAATCAAGTGTCACCATTTCGGCGTCAATTAAATGAAAGCCATCTTGACGAACGCCAGTAACCCGAAGCGAAACGGTAAGTTTTGCCGGCGCCAACAACGTGACTGTTTGGTTATTCATGTCGAGTGTTGCCGGCTTTTGTTTGCGTTGACAGCCTTGCAAAGTCGTCCCCAAGAGGCAAGGTCGAGTTCTTCGGCTCGTGACTCAGAATTGACATCGGCAACAATAAAATCCTGAGGCGTCGCAATATCAGCCAACGCGCGACGCAACATCTTGCGACGCTTGGCGAATCCGGCACGCACGAGCTTGAATAACTCGTTTGCAGCGACACCCATAACGCCGGGTTCGGCACGACGGCGAATGTCGACGAGTGCCGATTCAACGCGCGGTTGCGGAAAGAAAACAGAAGCCGAAACATCGCCAACAATTTTGGCGGTTGCCCAATAGTTAATTTTTACGCTCACGGCACCGTAAGCGTCGCTTCCAACTTGTGCGACTAAGCGGTCGGCAACTTCGCTCTGCACCATCACCAAGAGATGATCAACCTGCGGGATGCCATCCAAAATGTCGGCAACCATCGGCGTTGCCACGTTGTAAGGCAAATTCGCAACGACGTGCCAATGTTGTGATTTTTCGAGCAACGGTTTCCAATCAAGTTGCATTGCGTCGCCGTGAATCACTTCTACATTGGGCAGCAACGCGGTTGTCTCGCGCAATACTTCAACCAATCCGTTATCTATTTCGACGGCGATTATTTGTGCACCGGTTTCTGCGAGAGCCAATGTCAAAGACCCAAGACCTGCCCCAATTTCAAGCACATAGTCCCCAACATGAACGTCGGCAATTCGAGCAATTTTGCGAACTGTGTTCGCGTCCACGACAAAGTTCTGCCCGAATGCTCGTCGTGGTGCGAGGCCGTGCTTACTAAGCAACGCAGAAACTTCAGTCCTCGAAAATGTCACCAGGAAATGATCACAGGAATCGGCGCGTCAACAAGATTAGAGATTGATTCAAAAACTTTTGTGTGCAGTAATCCAGTCGCACCAGATGGAAGCGATGTTCTGAATACATTTGTGCATTTCACCGTGCGACCGTTGTTGATATTCGTGACTATTATCGAAATACCCATCGGGGCCTGCGGAAAGAAACAAACGACGTCGGGTGCATTGTCGAAACTGCTGAAAGTCGCGATTGCCTGTATCCCATTTTCGGCGGTGCCCGGGTAGGCGATTTTTGCCGATCCGTCTTGAATAATCGGTGCTGGCCCTCCAAGGATTATTGGGTCAAGCGATTCGTCATCGGCGGCAGAGCCAGTATTTGATGTCGACACTTCAACTACAGACGTACTGCCAGTTTGTTCTGGGGTGTTGCGGCTAATCAACCAAAGTGTTGGCAATAAAACGCATGTCACCAAAGTGATCAGCAGAATTCGTCGACGATCAAAGGTCGAAAAAAGCAACTTGTTTTCTCCCATTTACTGCGTAGTTCTCGCTTAAACCTGCGGAACTTTAAGGCTACGCAACGATTCCAGGGAAAGCAATGTTGGCATTACGAGTAGTTTGGCTCGCGATTTCGTCAAGTGAAACATTTCGCACTTGCGCCAAACATGCGCCGACGTCTACGAGATATGCAGGTTGATTCATGCTGCCGCGATGTGGAACCGGAGCAAGAAATGGGCTGTCAGTTTCGACGAGCATTTTGTCGGCATCGCATATTTTCGCCGCGTCGCGAATATCTTGCGCATTTTTAAATGAAACTATTCCTGAGAAAGAAAGATATGCACCGCGATCCAAACATTTTTTGGCTTCAGTCGGCGATCCGGTGAAACAATGAAAAATAGTTCGCTCGGGTATCCCGCATGAGTCGAGTATTTCAAATGTTTCATCCCACGCATTTCGTGTGTGAATCACCAGAGACAATTTATTTTCGGTGGCCAATGCAATTTGCGCAGCAAACATTTCGCGCTGCACTTTGTGTTCAGAGTGGTCGTAATAGTAATCAAGCCCACATTCGCCGATCGCTACGACTCGTGGCGCCTTGATTAGTTCGTGCAAGCCACCTAATCCATTTTTGGCATCGTGCGGATGCAAACCAACCGTCGCCCAAACGTCGTTGTGTTTTGCCGCAAGTTCAACCGCTGCGCGTGAAGTCGCGGCATCAGTACCGATTGTGATCACTCGAGTGACTCCGGCTGCTCGTGCGGCTTCAAGCGCCAGGTCTGAACCACCCGGAATGTCTTCGTAGGTCACATGACAATGAGTGTCAGTCCATTCGGTTGTTTCTTGATGCGAACTTGTCACGGCTATAACTTCTTACGCGGAAAAAGTGGTTCACCTTTCGTGACTGTCGTGCCACCCGGGTATTGACCCCACGCCGTGTTCAGATTCACGCGCTGATCCGAAACTTTGCCCGTCATTCCAAGTCGTTGCCAAACATCTTGGCAAGTTACTGGCATCGCGGGGCTCGCCAAAATCGTGACAATTCGCAACGCTTCAAGTGCATCACCCATTACGCGGTCAAGATCTTTGCCGGGTTCCATCTTCCATGGCTCGTTTGTTTCAAGAAACGCGTTTGTCGCGCGAATCAACGACCAAGTGGCATCAAGTGCACGACTTGGTTGCACGTTGTTCCATTCGCGAATCGTGTCGCTGACGCTTTGCGCCGCGATCGCCGCGAGCGGGCTCTTGGTAGACGGAACTGGCCCGATGCCACCACATTTTTTTTCGACAACTGTGGCGACTCGCGCTGCAAGATTGCCAAAATTGTTTGCCAGATCAGAGTTGTAGCGAGAGAGCAAACCTTCGTACGAGAAGTCACCGTCATTGCCATAGTTTGTGTCTGCCAATACGTAATAACGAAAACCATCAACGCCGACATCGTCGATCAGGTCGAGCGGGTTGACAACGTTGCCGGTAGTTTTTGACATTTTTTCGCCACCAACCAATAACCAACCGCCAACTGCCCAACCCTTTGGTGGTTCTAATCCTGCTGACATCAACATTGCCGGCCAATAAACACAGTGGAACCGAATAATGTCTTTGCCGATGAAGTGGTAATCAACCGGCCAGTTTTCGGCGAACTGCTTATCGTTCGTTCCGTATCCGTGTGCCGTGATGTAATTTGCCAGCGCGTCGAACCAAACATAGGCGACATGCGATTTGTCCCAAGGCAACTCAATACCCCAGGTCAAAGATTTGCGACTCACCGAGAAATCTCGCAGACCTTGTTTGATGAATCCTGTTACTTCGTTGACGCGATGTTCAGGCTTGATCGCATCTGGATGATCGGCGTACCATTTTAAAAGTCGCTCTTCGTATCGCGAAAGTCGAAAGAAATAATTTTCTTCTTCGACATATTCGGCTTGTGTGTTGTGAATTTTGCATTTGCCACTGTCGAGTTCTTCGGGCGTGTAGTAGGCCTCGCAGGCTACGCAATAGTGCCCGCGATAAATGTCAACTTCAATGTCTCCGGCGTCATAGCAAGCCTGCAGAAGTTTCTGCACACCAATTTTGTGACGCTCTTCTGTGGTGCGAATGAAGTCGCTGACTTCAATATTTAGGCGATCCCATGCGTCAGCAAACAGCGGCGCAATTTTGTCGACAAATTGTTTCGGCGAAACGCCTTGCGCGTCGGCAAATTGCTGAATTTTCAAACCATGTTCGTCTGTGCCAGTTAAAAGGTGCGTGTCTTCACCGCATAGTTTGTGCCATCGGCATACGGCGTCGCTAATAATCGTCGTATACGCGTGACCAAGGTGTGGTTTGGCGTTGACGTAATAAATTGGCGTTGTCGCCGAAAACTTTGTCACGTATGTATCTTAAACGTCGTCACGAACTTGCAATGCGAGTTCGTACACAGTGCGTTTAGCAACGCCGAATCGGGCTGAGACTCGGGCTGCTGAATCTTTTCGACTCACACCTTTGGCGATTTCGGCTCGAATCGCTGCCAGAAGTTCTTCGTTAGTTGGCGGAGCAGGTGGTTTAGCCGGCTCAATGATGATCACATATTCGCCGCGAGGTTCTGTGTTTGCGACGAACATATTTGCATCTTGCAATGTGCCACGCCAGATTTCTTCGTGCAGTTTTGTAAGTTCTCGCGCCAAGACAACACGACGCATCGCACCACAGGCAGTTGTTAAATCACTCAATGTTTTAACAAGTCGATGTGGTGCTTCATAAAGCACAATTGTGCGTGACTCGGTTGTGGTCATCGCTAGTCGTTCTGTGCGTTCAATGCCACTGCGTGGAAGAAAACCTTCGAACACGAACCTTGAAGTTGGCAGTCCGCTGACAACTAAGGCCATTGTCAGTGCCGATGCGCCGGGCACTGCAGTTATGTGCCCGCCGGCCTCGATAACCGCGGTCACCAATCTTTCACCCGGGTCGCTGATGCCTGGTGTTCCTGCGTCAGTAATCAAAGCAACCAAAGATCCTGATACGACGAGCGCGACAATTTCTTCACGAGCGTCATATTCAGTGTGTTCGTTAATCACGATCAATTTTTTATCAGTCACGCCGAAATGGGCGAGTAATTTGCCAGAGTGGCGTGTGTCCTCGCAACAAATCACGTCAGCGCTTTGCAATGTCTCAACTGCTCGCTGTGTCATATCGCCAAGGTTGCCGATTGGTGTTGCGACCAAAATCAAAGAGCCACCCGATTTCGTTGCAGAATTGTTGCTCATGCCAGACGCACCTCAAGAGTGTGGCCAACAACAAGTCCCCAGTTTTCGAAACTGCCTGCTGCTGCCTCGAGCACGTGTTGTGCGCCGAATACGGGCAACGCAATCCGTTTCGGTTTTATGGTTTGTGTCTTGGTGACCAAATATTGTTCGTCAAGATACGCAACATCAAGTGCGCACTTCACCCCAAAGGTGTGGATCCATTTGCATGAATCAATTAGTAGAGGAGTCACAATTTCTGTTTGACCAATCAGTCCTCGGCGACGCAATCGAGCGGTGTCGGCAATATTTAGACTCGCTAAAACTTGGGCTTGGCAGACCAACCAACCAGTCTTGAATTGAGTTGGCGCACCCATGGTCAGTTAGCTGTTGTGGCGAATTTCGAGAGTATCGCCGTCGACAACTTCATAATCTTTTCCTTCAACACGAATCTTGCCGACATCCTTGGCTTTATTCCACGAGCCGATGCTCAATAGTTCATCCCAGGCAATTACATCGGCACGAATAAAACCGCGTTGCAAGTCGCTGTGAATTTTGCCGGCACACTCTGGGGCTTTTGCGCCAGCATTAAATGTCCACGCACGAGTTTCTTTTTCGCCAGTTGTAAAATAAGTTCGCAATCCAAGCAGGTGATATGCCGAGCGAACCATGCGTGGCAATGCTCCTTCTCCGAGACCTAGCGCTTCGAGCATTTCTTTGCGATCTTTTGCGTCAAGTTGTGCTGCTTCGGCTTCTAGTTGCACGCTCATGCCAAGAACTTCGACCTGATTTTCGCTTGCCGACCCTGGTGGCGCAAGTTCTTTACGCACGATTGCTTCAAATTCTGGAATTCGATGTAGTTCGTCTTCGGCAACGTTAACCACTGCAAGCACTCGACGAGTTGTCAACAAAAAATGTGGTGCAAGCAGAAGTGAATCGTCAGCCGAAATCGCCGCGCGATATAGCGGCCGACCGTCAGCAAGGTTTGCCTGCGCACGAGTAAGCGCCGCGAGTTCGTCTTCGAGAGTTTTGTCCATTCGAACCGCTTTTTGCATCCGATTTAATTTTGTTTCGACAGATTCAAGGTCGGCAAGCGCGAGTTCAATTTCTAAAACACGAAGATGTTCGAGTGGATCACTCGGCCCAGGAATATCGTCGTCGGCAAACGCCCGCAAGACGTAGACGATTGCGTCAACTTCACGAATGTTGGCGAGAAACTTATTGCCGAGGCCTTCACCCTTGCTTGCACCTTCAACAAGACCACCGATGTCAACAACTTCAACGGTGGCGTAAACGGTTTTTTGGGTTTTGGACATTGCGGCGAGCGCGTCGAGCCGTGGGTCAAGCACTTTGGCGATTCCGATGTTTGGGTCTTTAGTTGCAAATGGGTAAGGCGCAGCTAGTGCGTTTGAGCCGGTAAGGGCGTTATATAAGGACGACTTGCCCGCGTTGGGTAAACCGACTAAACCGAAGCGCTCCATGAGATGCGTCACGCTATCTGTAATGAACTAGGTGTCTTAGTTGAGGCTTTACCTGCGATAATTGTTACTATGCAGATAGTGCTAATTATCCAGTTTAAGGAAACCCCATTGTGACCTCATTTGACCTTGATCTCAGTAAATACCAACTCGGTTGGAGCGACAAAGTTGAGTATGCATTCGAGCCTGTCAAAGGTTTAAACACGGGCGTTGTAGAGCAGATCTCATGGTGGAAAGGCGAGCCAGAGTGGATGCGCAAAATGCGTTTGCGCTCGTTGCAAACTTTCGAAAAGAAGCCAATGCTTGACTGGTTCGCAGTCAATATGCCAGACATTGATTTTCAAGATATTTTTTATTATCTCAAGCCAGCGACCGCACAAGTCGACGAATGGGAAGACCTTCCAGAAGAGATGCGCAAGACTTACGAGAAACTTGGCATCCCAGAAGCAGAACGAAAGTATCTCGCAGGTGTTACTGCGCAATACGAGAGTGAAGTCGTCTTCCATCGCAATCGCGAAGATCTCGAAAAACTTGGCATCTTGTTCTGCGACATGGATACAGCATTGCGTGAGTATCCAGATCTCGTAAAACAATATTTTGGTTCGGTCATTCCTCCTGGCGACAACAAGTTCTCGGCGCTCAACACATCTGTTTGGTCGGGTGGCTCATTTATTTATGTTCCGCCTGGCGTTGAGTGCGAGATGCCATTGCAGGCTTATTTCAGAATCAACAGCGAAAATGCCGGTCAGTTCGAGCGAACATTAATTATCGCCGACGAAGGCTCGAAAGTTCACTACATCGAAGGTTGCTCTGCTCCGGTTTATACAAAAGATTCGTTGCACTCGGCAGTTGTTGAAATTATTGTCAAGCCAAGTGCTCACGTCACATATACGACTATTCAGAACTGGTCGCCAAATGTTTACAACTTGGTCACCAAGCGTGCGCGTGTCGAAACCGAAGGCCACATGGAGTGGATTGACGGCAACATTGGTTCAAAACTGACGATGAAGTATCCAAGTGTTTATCTAATGGGACCAAAAGCATCAGGAGAAGTTTTGTCGGTGGCTTATGCCGGTGCAGGACAGCACCAAGATGCCGGAGCAAAAATGATTCACGCCGCGCCAGAGACGACATCAAAGATTGTTTCAAAGTCGATCTCGAAAGATGGCGGCATCACTGCTTACCGAGGTTTGGTTCGCGTTGAAGAAGGCGCAACAAATTGCAAGAGTCACGTGCAATGCGATGCGTTAATTCTTGACGAAGCAAGCGAGAGCCGAACATTTCCATATATGGAGGTCGGCGAGCGCGATGCACAAATTGGGCACGAAGCAACTGTCTCAAAAATCGCTGACGAGCAACTGTTCTATTTGCAAAGTCGTGGCCTCTCGCAAGAGCAAGCAATGAGCATGATCGTCAACGGGTTTATTGAGCCTGTAACTCGCACTTTGCCGATGGAGTATGCCGTTGAATGGAGTCGCTTGATCGAGTTACAAATGGAAGGTTCGGTCGGCTGAACATAGCCTGCTGAAGCAAAATCTAAATATGGCAATGCGAACTGAGTGCAGGCACTTCGAAAGTCGCTCATACTCAAATGGCGACGCAATGCGACGTTGCCGGCTCGACTTGGCACCTGATGCGCCGTGGCGGTGCCCAGACGCTTGTGCAAAGTTCGATCACCGTGCAATTGACGTTGGTTGGGCGCATGGCACAGTTGTGCCGACCACAACTCCAATTGAGCCAAGCAGTGTCGCAGATGGCACTGCTGCTTCGGTGTTAGATGAAGCTGAGGCAATTATTAACGCCATGGCCACTGATATTGCAGCAGAAATCAAAGAGAAGCAAAATAAAAAGAAGAAACGAAAACGCAAGTGAGCACACTCACGCTGCCGACCGTCGACGAAGAGATCTGGCGATACAGCCGTATCGGCGAACTGAACTTAGATCAATATCAACTCGGCCAAGTCACGACAAAAATCGACGCTACGCAAG
>BJGF01000075.1 GCA_014190295.1 Actinomycetes bacterium
GGCCGAAGTTACATAAACAGTCCTGATATTTTTGCGCGCACATGCTCGAAGTATTTCGATGTTCGTTGAAGCAGGAGTACAAACGAAGGCAAGGTCTATTTTGTCAGATGGCAAATCGTCGATTGATGAGACGCTTTGAACCCCGAGCACTTCGGCACGCTCTAAGTGGGTTGCAAAGACTTCGCCCTTATAGCCACATGACAAAAGATTATGCAGCGAAACGAAACCAAATTTGCCTGGGTGTGTGGATGCTCCGACTACGACCACGGCACGTGGGTTAAACAACATGTCAAAATATTGGCTAGCTGAACTACTAGCTGAACTGCTAGCCGAACTACGAGTAGTTTGCGCTGCAGGCAGTGTGGCTTTGGTATTAGTCACGACAAGAGCATCCACAGCCACGATCGACCCGTCTGTGCGCACAAGAATCGGATTTATATCTATCGATGCAATCGACTCATCTTTTTCAACCGCAGTTGAAAGAGCAACCAATACATTTGCGATCTGGTCACGAGACACCGCGTCTTCACCGCGAAATTCTTCAAATATTGCTTGTTGTTTCAAGCGTTGCTGCAAATCCATAGCCCCGGCGTGAGTTAGTGGCACAGGAGCGAACGCAACATCACCCAGTATTTCGGCATAGATACCCCCGAGTCCGATCATTACGAACAATCCAAACTGAGGGTCGCGAACAATACCCGCAATGAATTCGCGTTTGCCAGACTCCATGCTGGCGATGATCAATGACACTTCGCCATCTTGAGGTGAAGCTTTGGCTAACAATTCTTGGGCAGCCTGTGCAACGTCTGTGCTTGTTTTAACTGCTAGCCGAACAAGACCTCGTTCTGTTTTGTGGGCGATCAAATCGCCGCACAGTTTGACAACAACAGGAAACCCGATTTGCTCGGCTGCCTTGACGGCATTAGCGATTGAATCACCATTGCGCATGACTTCAATTTCTTTAGCGAACTTGACACCAAACCGACCGAGTAATTGTTTAGAACGGGCTTCTGAAAGTGTTGTCTGACCCGATGTGTTCACATCGTCAGAGTAGTGTGGGCAAATGGTCAATGTTGTGAAGCTTGTGTTGATTTCAATCGTTGTCGGATTCACGGTTACGACGATTGCGAATCTCGGGACGACTATATATATGCATCGTGCACTGGCGCATAAGGCTTTGACCTTGCATCCGATTGTGACTTTCGCTAGTCGTATAACTATTTGGCTTTCAACTGGTATTCGTCCACGACAATGGGTGGCAGTTCACCGTAAGCATCATGCGTTCACTGATCAAGAAGGTGACCCACATTCGCCTGTACTTTTGGGCTGGAAGAATGTTCAGGTACGCAATGTTGCTTTATACCGCAAAGTAGCCAATGATCCTGCAACAGTCGAGCGCTATGCAAAAGATCTTCCACAAACAAGGCTCGATAAAATATTTTTTGATCGCGCGCTGCTCGGTCTTGGTCTTGGTATCGCGCTTTTAGTTTTCGTATTCGGCCCGACTGTTGGTTTGCTAGCGGCGTTCGTGCATCTGAACACTTATCTTGCAGGTTCTGCGGCGGTAAATGCGATCGCGCACCATTTCGGAAAGCATCCTTATGCCAACGGTGCGGGAAATTTGCAATGGTTGGCTTTGCTAACGGCTGGCGAAGGCTTGCATAACAATCACCACGCCGCACCAACTTCGGCCCGACTCTCGCACCGATGGTACGAACTAGACCCTGGTTGGTGGCTGATCAAAGTTCTGAGTACAACCAGACTTGCCAAAGTTCGATTAGCAACAGTTCGTCTCAAAAATTCGGCGCATCGCGTCAGCGTCTAATTTCAGGAAACAATTGTGCAAATTATTTCTGCGCTGTTTGTAGAGAACTTCGCGCTTCGTCAAGCACCTGGTCCAAGCACACGCATTGATCTCACGGGTGCGTTCTTTTCAATCGTTGCCCCAACGCCAGTGCCGACCACGATTGACCCCCACTTGGTGGTCTTGATCTATTGCAGTCCGAAAGAACCTGGAAATTCGCTACTCGAAGTTATTTTTCGCGCCGGACCGAATCCAGATGACGAACAACTTGCACGAAATGTAAGTCCGTTTACCGTCGAACCAGGCAAGTTCACCTACAGGTTGGTGCGTGGCGAACTTCTATTGACTACATACACGCAGATTTTTGCGCACTGTCGAATTGCGACTGAACCATGGCACTTAGTGCCACTAACCCTGCTGCCGCCTGTTGAGTTAAACGCAAAAGCGGATAACGCAAATAACGCAGATAAGCGCCTATAAAGCAACTACATTTAGCGAAGTGAGTTTTCGTCTAACCGATCAACAAGATGCCGATGCCGTATCGGTGATTCGTGGTCTAGCGATGGATGCTCCCCTGGCTGCGAAAAGCGGTCATCAAGGCACGGCGATGGCCCTAGCGCCACTCGGTCATGTTCTTTACAGCAGAATTCTGCGACATAATCCAAAGAATCCTCAATGGCGCAACCGAGACCGTTTCATTTTGAGCAACGGGCACGCTTCGATTTTGCAGTATGCGTTGCTTTATCTGAACGGATACGGACTCGAACTTGACGACCTGAAAAAATTCAGACAGTTTGGTTCAGCAACACCAGGTCACCCCGAAGTTGGTCATACCGCAGGTGTTGAGGTGACTACTGGTCCTTTGGGCCAAGGTTTCGCAAATGCAGTCGGCATGGCGATTGCCGAACGAAATCTTCGTGCGCGATTTGGTTCGGTTGCGTGTGATCATCACACATTCGTGATCGCAGGCGACGGATGCTTCATGGAAGGAATCAGCCATGAGGCTGCTTCGCTTGCAGGACACTTGAAGTTAGATCACCTCATTTGTATTTTTGATGACAACGGAATCACGATTGATGGTTCGACCTCGCTTTCGTGTTCGGATGATGTCGCGAAACGGTTTTCAAGTTACGGCTGGAATGTGATGCAACTCGGCGAGATCGCCGATGACATGGGTTCTCTTGAAGATGCATTGATCACGGCTCGATCAAATATTGGTGCACCAACGCTTTGTATTTTGAAATCACATATCGGCAACCCATCTCCAGATTTCACCGATAGTCACGAAGCACACGGAAACCCATTCAATGCTGGCCACGTCTCGGCAACGAAAAAAATCATGGGAATCCCCGATGAATCATTCTGGGCCCCACAAGAACTCGTTGTGGCGATACGCAAGAATGCTGCGACGCGTGGTGCTGAACTGTCATCGAGTTACGACGCCGACATCGCCTCGATGAGTGAAAGTTATCTGTGGGATGCGGCATGGAATACTCCCAAGTCGTCGTCGTTCAGTTCGCTATTGCCAAGTTTCGACGAGTCTGCAAGTTTCGCTACCCGCCAGATCATTCAAAAGGTTTTAGATGCTTCGCTCCCGGCCTTGCCGGGTTTAATTTCTGGTTCCGCCGATCTCACCGGAAATACAGGCACAAAACTTTCAAAACAAACTGCGCAAAGCGCAAAGGCGCCCGACGGACGCCAGGTATATTTCGGAATTCGCGAACATGCAATGGGTGCGGCTCTTGTTGGTATGGCTCTGCACGGTGGAGTTTTGCCGGTAGCCGGTACTTTTTTTGTGTTCGCAGACTATATGCGCCCCGCAATTCGCCTTGCAGCAATTTCGCGCGCCAAATGCGTCTTCATTTTTTCTCACGATTCAGTTGGTGTCGGAGAAGATGGGCCGACCCATCAGCCAGTCGAACAACTTGCCTCGCTTCGGGCCATCCCTGGTCTGCAAGTTATTCGTCCCGCAGATCCAAATGAGACGGTTGCCGCGTGGTGTGCTGCTGTTGATCATGATGGGCCGACCGCGCTTATTCTTTCTCGACAAAATGTGCAAAGCGTCACGGATGGTTCTGCAGTTCAAAATGGTGCAGGAGTCGTGCGTGATTGTCAGGGTACGCCAACAATAATTTTGGTGGGAACCGGCAGTGAAGTTGGTTTATGCGTAGACGCGGCGAACGAACTAAACAAGAACGGCGAGAAATGCAGAGTCGTCTCGATGCCGAGTTGGGATCGCTTCGAACGCTTGACACAAGCAGACAAAGAAAAGATATTCACTCCTCGCACCCCGGTAATGTCGATCGAAGCCGGAGTAACAATGGGTTGGGATCGTTATGCCGATCTGACACTAGGCATCGACCGTTTCGGCGCAAGCGCAAAAGGGGCGGTCGCTCTCGAAAAATTGGGTATCAATTTAGATTCAGCCGTGTTGGCCGCAGCAACGTTAATTAAGAGTTTCAATAGCTGATGAGCGACCGACTTAAGAGTCTGTTCGATGAATTCGGTCAAAGTCCGTGGCTTGACAATCTAAAGCGTGGATACATAACAAGTGGAGAACTAAAGCGCATACGCGAAAGTGGAATTCGTGGATTGACTTCTAATCCGACAATTTTTCAAAAAGCAATTCAAGGATCAGACGATTACGCAGAGCAGTTCAGTTCTTTAGTTAGGTCTCAGGCATCTGCATTAGACAGTTATTGGGAACTTGTGTTGCAAGATATTCGCAACGCTTTAGATGTTTTCAGCCCTCTATATGAGAGTTCTGGGGGGCTCGATGGTTTCGTCAGCGTTGAGGTAGACCCCGGGCTTGCTCACCAAAGCGAACAAACCCTGACCGCTGCCAGACAGTTGCACGAGCGAATCAATCGTCCAAATGTGATGATCAAGATTCCGGCGACTCAAGACGGAATCGGATCGATTCGTTCGATGATCAGCGAGGGTCGAAACGTAAATGTGACTTTAATTTTTAGTCTCGAGCGCTACCAAGAAGTGATGAATGCATACATCGAGGGTCTTGAGATCTTGGCGGTTACTCAACCAAAGAAAGTTGCTGATGTAGCAAGTGTCGCGAGTTTTTTCATCTCTCGCGTCGACACCGACATCGATCGGTTGTTAGAAGCCAACGGAAGCGACGTCGCTCTTTCGCTTTGTGGAACTGCTGCCATCGCCCAAGCGAAACTCGCCTATCAAATGTTCACGCAGACATTTTCGGGGCCTCGGTGGTCGAAACTTGCTCAGTTAGGTGCACAAGTGCAACGACCGCTTTGGGCGTCTACCTCAACTAAAAATCCAAAATATTCCGACACACTTTATGTTGACGAACTAATAGGACCGCATACGGTCAATACGCTTCCTGACAACACGGTCGCAGCGTTTAGTGATCATGGCAATCTCGGTTTAACTATCACACAAAACTTGGACCAAGCCCATTCACAGTGGCGGCAGTTGGCAGATTGTGGCGTTGATGTAGCCGATGTCGCGTTGCGCCTCGAACGAGAAGGTGTTGCATCTTTTCAAAAAAGTTTCGACGAACTAATTTCAGTGCTATCTGCAAAGGCGCTAGAGCTTTCACAGTGAAGATCAGAAAGATCACGAAGATCGACAGTCAAGAATTGAAACAATTGATTGACGAACTAATTTTGAAAGCCAATATCACGACAGATCGTCGACTCGTTGCTGAGATGATCACGACTTCATTGCAACTCGGCAGCGATGTGCGAAACACATTGAATTTAAAGATCGCCAGTGCGGCGTTAGATGAAATGCGAGATGCATTCGTAATGTTTGCCCCGTATACGCAGCGAAAAAAAGTGACGATATTTGGATCAGCACGAACGACAAAAGACGACCCACTTTATAAATTGACGCAAGAAGTCGCCAAGGCACTTGCCGACAACGGTTGGATGGTCGTGACTGGCGCTGGCCCCGGAATCATGGAAGCAGGAATGTCGGGTGCGGGTCGTGACATGTCAATAGGTGTGAGCATCAGGTTGCCGTTTGAGACATCGGCAAATCCGATTATTGCTGGCGACGAGAAATATGTGTCGATGCGCTATTTTTTCACCAGAAAGTTGATGCTCGTTAAAGAATCAAACGCGTTTATTTGCATGCCAGGCGGTTTTGGAACGCTCGACGAGATGTTCGAGCTGCTGACATTGTCGCAGACCGGCAAGGGCAATCCGGTGCCGATCGTGATGCTTGATTTACCAGGCGACCCATTCTGGGAGAGTGTCAATAACTTTGTCAAAACGTCTTTGATCCCCCGCCGTTTGGTCTCAGAATCTGACCTGGCCCTGTATCGCGTGACGAACAGTGTTGACGATGCCGTGACTGAAATAGTGACTTTCTACGACAACTATCACTCAATGCGCATCGTCGGCAAAAAGATAGTGCTCAGACTTAATCGCGAAGTTTCAGTCGCCACTTTGAACAAGATCAACGCAGAATTCGCGTATCTCTGTGAATCTGGTGTCATCGAGACAATTCAAGCGACGCCGAGTGAATTAGCCGATAAAGACAACCTTGATAAATTTAGAATTGCTTTTCAATTCGCCAGGAGAGATTTTGGCGGTTTGCGTAAATTGATCGATGTTTTGAACAAATCTTGATTCTTAGTACCCAGTTCTAGCGAACCAATAATCCAATCGCCTTCTCGATTGCGCGTCGAGCCTGTGTCAAGGTGCGTTCGATCTCGGGACGCTTCGCTTCACCTGCTGCGTGTGCTTCTTTTAACGCGCTAAGTGCTCGGTCAGCAAGTGTCTCTGAAATATTTCGGAGTTGGGCAATAATCTCTTCGTTATTTTGTTCTGAATTTTGCATCATGTAATAAGTATGCCATTAGCCTCATCACCATGTCGCAGCCTGAAGAACTTCACGAATGGATTAGTTTCGCCGACCCAGATCTAGAACAGACCTGGATGGTTGACGCAACATTCTTGAGGTCCAACTGGACTTGCATCTACGGCAACGGCTGTCAAGGTGTACTCGATGATCCGGCACCTGAATTGCATCAGGGTTGTTGCAGTTACGGTGCGCACTTTATTGACAAAGCAGACCTTGCATCTGTCAAGAAGAGCGTGAAGCGATTAAAGCCGGAACATTGGCAAAATTTTGATCGTGGTCAAGATGGCAAGTGGCTGGCAAAAGAAAAAGATGGATCAGACATCACGACTTCTTACAAAGGCGCCTGCATCTTTCATAATCGCCCCGATTTTGAGGGCGGTATGGGTTGTGCATTTCATGTCGCCGCCACCGCCGAAGGTGAACGACCAATGGATTGGAAGCCAGATGTGTGTTGGCAGGTTCCTCTGCGTTTAGAACAGCACGATGAAGATGAGGATCACATTCTTTCGATCGTGCGCGAATGGAAACGTCGCGATTGGGGCGGCGGCGGACACGATTTTCATTGGTGGTGCACGGACGACTCATCGGCGTTTGTCGGCTCGCGACCTGTATACAAATACCTCAAAGACGAACTGATAGAGCTGTGTGGCGACGAGATCTACGAGATGATTGTCAATCAACTGCAGAAGCCTCGAACGACTTTCTTGCCACACCCTCAAGTGCGCAGCAAAGTCAAAACTAAATAACTCTTTAAATTAGTTTTTGGCGCCCTTGTTTGACTTGCGACGGTCTTCAATCGACAAATAGCGCTTGCGGATTCTGATATTCGTCGGGGTAACTTCGACGAGTTCGTCATCAGCAATCCATTGAATGCCGGTCTCGAGCGTGTGAGTTACCGGCGTTGCAAGTTTTGGTCCATCATCGTGACTGTGGGTACGAATGTTCGTCATTTCTTTGGCGCGAACTGCGTTCACGACCATTTCGTCATCACGAGAATTCTCACCGACGACCATTCCCTCATAAACTTCGACACCTGGTGCGACAAACAAAGTTCCACGAAGTTGCAAATTATCGAGTGCATATGCGGTCGTTGAGCCTTTTCGATCAGCAACCATTGCTCCACCCAGGCGATGTGGCAGTTCTCCTGCCCACGGCATATACCCCGCCAAACTCTGGTGCAACAAAGCAGTTCCTCGAGTCACAGTTAGTAACAGTGATCTAAAACCGATAAGACCACGCGAAGGCGCCTGAAAACTTACGATTGTTCGTCCACTGTCGCCTGGCTCAAGATTCGTCACACGACCTTTGCGAGGTGCGAGTGCTTGCGTTACTGCACCAACGTATTCGTCGGGAACGTCAATCGTTCCGGCTTCAAGCGGCTCTTGTTTTTTGCCGTCGATCTCTTTTGTGATTACTTCAGGACGACTGACTTGAAGTTCGTATCCTTCGCGACGCATATTCTCGATTAGAACTGCAAGTTGCAGTTCTCCACGACCGGCGACTTCGATTACGTCTGGTGTATCAGTTGTATTGACACGAATTGAAACGTTTCCGAGCACTTCTTTGAACAAACGCTCACTAAGGTGACGGCTGGTCAAGAAAGTCCCTTCGCGACCCGCGTATGGCGAAGTGTTCACACCAAAACTCATTCGCAATACTGGCTCGTCTACCTCAAGTCGAGGCAATGGTGCGGCATTCTCTAACGCCGCGATTGTGTCGCCGACTTCAACTTCGTCAATTCCGGCCAAAATAAATAGGTCACCTGCAGAAACTTCACTTACTTCTTCACGACTGATACCGCGAAAAGCATAAAGATTTGAAATACGACGCTTGATAGATGGCGCAGGATTAGTCGCATTCGGGTGTTGCCAAACAGTTACGGTGTCGCCTTTGCGCAACACTCCAGCATGAACACGACCAATAGCCAAACGACCGAGGTAATCAGAAGCATCCAAGTTGGCAACCAAGGCTTGAAGAGGTGCAGCAGGATCGTCAGTTGGAGCAGGGATCGTATCGAGAATTGCGTCCAGCAAAGGCACGAGGTCTGCATTTTCTGCCGGCATGCCAATGCCCTTCATTGAGCGCCCATCTCTGGCAACTGCAGAAATAACCGGAAAACTTAAGTGATGGTCATGATGTGCAAGATCCAAGAAAAGTTGTTCTACTTCATGAAGCACTTCATCTGGACGAGCGTCCGAGCGATCAACTTTGTTTAGCACCACTACAACCGG
>BJGF01000076.1 GCA_014190295.1 Actinomycetes bacterium
ACAGACGATGCTTGAAGGTGTGCAGACGATGCTTGTTGAACAGGTACCTGCGATCACTCGTGTTCGTGACATCACCGACCATTCGACTGGTGCCAACCCCTACTATTCGTAGTTCAACATGAAGTCGAACACGAAGATTCGGGCTTATGTTGAGAGTGTTCTCGCTGATAGTTTGGAAAGCAGTTAAATCAAAAATACGGGGAGAATTTATGGGTCGCACAGTTCGAGCAGCGTTACTGCAAACCGATTGGACGGGCGACAAAGCCACGATGATCGACAAGCACGAGGCGCAAGCTCGTGAAGCCGCCAAGCAAGGCGCACAAGTTATGTGCTTTCAAGAATTGTTTTATGGTCCGTACTTTTGTCAAGTTCAAGAACCTGAGTACTACTCGTATACAGAGCCGATTCCTGATGGACCAACGACGAAGCGTTTTCAGGCACTCGCCAAAGAACTTGGCATCGTGCTCGTGTTGCCGATGTACGAAATTGTCCAGGCTGGCTTGTATTACAACACAGCAGCGATTATTGACGCCGACGGAAAGTATCTCGGCAAATATCGCAAGCAACATATTCCGCAAGTAAAAGGTTTCTGGGAGAAGTATTACTTCACACCAGGCACAGGTGGATACCCAGTTTTTGATACGGCAGTCGGCAAAGTTGGAATTTACATTTGTTATGACCGACACTTTCCAGAGGGTTGGCGTGCGCTCGGGCTCAATGGTGCTGAAATTGTTTTCAACCCGTCGGCCACGAGTCGTGGTCTGAGCGAATACATCTGGAAGATTGAGCAACCAGCAGCAGCAGTTGCCAACATGTATTACGTCGGAGCAATTAACAGAGTAGGCATCGAGCCACTCGGCGACGACGACTTCTATGGTCAGAGTTATTTCGTTGACCCAGAAGGCAAATTTGTCGGCAATCAAGGCGACCCTCACAAGCCGGAGTTGATTGTTCGCGATCTAGATATGGACAAAATCAAAACTGTGCGTGATCGTTGGGCGTTTTATCGCGATCGTCGACCAGACGCTTACGACGAACTAGTTGAACGGTAATCGCCAGCGCTAAATCACATTCAAAAACACGGGAGGAATCATGGCACGCACACTCATAAAAAACGGAACAGTTGTCAGCCCGACCGGACGGCATGACTTTGACGTGCTGATTGAAGGCGAAACAATTTTGGCACTTCTTGAACGTGGCAAATCTGATTCGCTGAGCATCACCGCAGACAAGATCATTGATGCAACCGGAAAATATGTAATCCCTGGTGGCATTGATGTGCACACGCACATGGAGCTTCCATTTGGTGGCACAGCAGCGGTTGACACTTTCGAAACCGGCACGATCGCAGCCGCGTGGGGTGGCGTAACAACGATCGTCGACATGGCGTTGCAGCGTTATGGCGAAAATGTTCACGAAGGCTTGGCAGAGTGGCATCGCAAAGCTGGTGGCAACTGTGCAGTTGATTATGCATTTCACCAGATCATTGGTGGCGTCGACGAACAGTCGCTAAAAGATATGACTTATTTGGTTGATCACGAAGGCGTTTCAAGTTTCAAACTATTCATGGCTTACCCTGGCGTTTTTTACAGTGACGACGGACAAATTTTGCGAGCAATGCAAACCGCCAGTGAAAGTGGCGCAACAATCATGATGCACGCCGAAAATGGCATCGCAATCGACGTGCTCGTGCAACAACATATTGCACGAGGCGATACTGATCCGAAGTATCACTCGTATTCGCGCCCGAGTTTGCTTGAAGGTGAAGCAACAAATCGCGCAATCGTGTTATCTAAAGTTGCAGGAAACGTGCCGTTATATATCGTGCACATGTCAGCATCTGAAGCACTCAATGCTTTGGCTGAGGCGCGCCATGAGGGTCTCAACGTTTTCGGTGAGACTTGTCCGCAATACCTATATATGACGCTCGAAGATCATCTCGCGCGACCAGGTTTTGAAGGTGCAAAGTTTGTTTGCTCACCGCCAATTCGTAGCAAGCACGACAAACATGATCATCACGGCGATTTGTGGAAGGGGTTGCGAATGAACGAACTCGCAATCGTTTCAACAGATCATTGCCCGTTCTGTTTCAAGGATCAAAAAGAACTCGGTCTTGGCAATTTCTCGAAGATTCCAAATGGCATGGGTGGAGTAGAGCACCGCATGGAGCTTATTTATCAGGGTGTTGTACAAGGTGAGCTTTCGCTTGAGCGCTGGGTCGAAACTTGCAGCACTACTCCTGCTCGAATGTTCGGTATGTATCCGCAAAAAGGTGTTATTGCGCCGGGTTCTGATGCCGATATTTTGGTTTGGGATCCAAATAAAAAGACAAAAATTGGCATCAATGACAAGCATCACATGAATATGGATCACTCCTCATGGGAAGGAACTGTGATTGATGGCAAAGTCGACACTGTTTTGTCGCGTGGCATGGTTGTAATTGAAAATGATAAATACACTGGACGCAAGGGTCACGGCAAATTCATCAAACGTGGATTGTGTCAGTATCTAAACTAATTAAACAACAAATACAGGAGAAATAATGAATCGCATTAGTCATTGGGTCAATAACAAAGTTGTTGCCGGAACATCTGGAAAGAGTGGCAAAGTATTTAATCCTGCTACTGGCAAGCAAGAATCAGAAGTTGACCTGGCAAGCATCGCCGAAGTAGACGCAGCAGTTGCTGCGGCCAAAGCCGCGTTTCCGGCATGGCGTGCGACCAACTTGTCGCGTCGCGCCGAAATTATGTTTCGGATGCGTGAATTAGTTGATGCAAATCGAAAAGAGATTGCAAATCTTTTAACTCTTGAGCACGGCAAAGTTCCAAGTGATGCGCTTGGTGAAGTTGCACGTGGTCTTGAAAATATTGAATTCGCGTGCGGTGTGCCAGCAATGCTTAAAGGCGGATATTCAGAGCAAGCCTCAACTGGTGTTGATGTTTATTCAATTCGCCAGCCGCTCGGCGTTGTCGCAGGAATCACACCATTCAACTTTCCAGCCATGGTGCCAATGTGGATGTTCGCCAATGCGATCATGTGCGGCAATACATTTATTTTGAAGCCAAGCGAGAAAGATCCATCAGCATCAATGTTTATTGCTGACTTGCTTCGTCAAGCAGGGCTTCCAGATGGTGTCTACAACGTGGTGCACGGCGACAAAGTTGCAGTAGATCGTTTGCTTGATCACCCAGATATCTCCGCTATAAGTTTCGTCGGCTCAACACCGATTGCAAAATATGTTTATGAAACCGGCACTAAGAACGGCAAGCGTGTTCAAGCACTTGGTGGCGCAAAGAACCATATGTTGGTTCTGCCTGATGCCGATCTTGATATGGCAGCCGATGCGGCGATTAGTGCTGCATACGGTTCGGCAGGAGAGCGTTGCATGGCTGTTTCTGTTGTACTCGCAGTCGACACTGTTGCCGATGCGTTAGTTGACCGAATTAAAACTCGTGTACCAAATATTAAAGTTGGCGCGGGCACAGACCCAGCAAGCGAGATGGGTCCCCTGATTACACGAGAGCATCGTGACAAGGTTGCTAGTTATGTAACTGGTGCAGCCAAAGAAGGAGCCAAAGTAATTATTGATGGCACCGACAAAGTAAAAGACGAAGGTTTCTTTCTTAATCCAAGTTTGATTGACCACGTCAAGCCGGGCATGAAGTGTTATGACGAAGAAATTTTCGGCCCAGTTCTGACTGTCATGCGTGTTAAAAGCTATGACGAAGGTCTACAAACAATTAATGACAACCAGTTCGGTAACGGCACTGCTATTTTCACCCGCGATGGTGGAGTAGCGCGTCAGTTTCAATACGAAGTGAACGTCGGCATGGTCGGCGTTAACGTGCCGATTCCTGTGCCAGTTTCTTACTACTCATTTGGTGGTTGGAAGGCAAGTTTGTTTGGCGATCAGCACATGTACGGACCAGAAGGAATCAACTTCTATACGCGTGGAAAGGTCGTGACATCACGATGGCCAGACCCACGCACATCAGTAGTTGATCTCGGCTTTCCACACAGCAGGTAATCGATTATGGATATCGGCATTGTTCTGCAGACAACGCCACCTGCAAATCAGGTAATTGATCTTGCGCGCAAAGCCGATGCGCATGGCTTTTCACACGTATGGACGTTTGATAGTCACATCCTGTGGGAAGAACCATTCGTTATATATAGTCAAATTTTGGCGCAGACACGCAATGTAATTGTCGGTCCAATGGTTACCAATCCGGCAACTCGTGACTGGACAGTCACGGCAAGTTTGTTTGCAACATTAAATGAGATGTACGGCAATCGCACTGTGTGCGGAATCGGTCGTGGCGATTCGGCCGTGCGTGTCACAAACGGCAAACCGACAACGCTCGCAACATTGCGCGAGAGTATTCATGTAATTCGTGAACTTTCGAATGGCCGCGAAATCGAATACAACGGATCAAAAATTAAATTCGAGTGGGCATCAAAAAGTAAGTGTGAAGTTTGGGTGGCGGCATACGGACCAAAAGCGTTGCAATTGACAGGTGAAGTCGGTGATGGTTTTATTTTGCAACTCGCCGACATTGACATCGCAGCATGGACAATTGATGCAGTGCGCAAAGCTGCTCGTGATGCAGGTCGTGATCCGAAAAGTGTAAAAATTTGTGTCGCCGCGCCGGCATACGTGGGCGACGACTTATCGCACATGCGTGAGCAGTGTCGTTGGTTCGGGGGCATGGTCGGCAATCACGTGGCAGACATTGTGTCGCGATATGGCGACTCAAGCGCAGTGCCAAAGGCGCTCACTGATTACATCAAAGACCGTCAAGGCTATGACTATAAACAGCACGGCCAAGCCGGCAATACGCACACGACATTTGTGCCAGATTCAATTGTCGATCGCTTCTGCATTCTGGGCAAAGTTGACGAACACCTAAATAGATTGAAGGCTCTAAAAGACCTTGGTGTCGATCAATTCTCAATTTATTTGCAGCATGATGGCAAAGAGCAAACCCTCGAGGCTTACGGCAAACATATTTTGCCTGAATTAGCAGAACTTTCAAGAGTCAAAAAGTAAACCCAAAATGAAATTTGCGCGTCGTGCTGCTTATCGTACAGCGATGTTTGTTGTCTCTATTTTTTCAGTTGTCGCGATCTGGGAGCTTTATAAAATAATCGGCCCACAAGACGGTGGAAAATTCTTCGGTGTCAGTGTTTTGCCGCGCGCCAATAACACTGCGATGCCGCATATCTCGACAATGCTCAGTCGCTATAGCCGTCCCGAAGTTCGCGGATCTGATAAAAAGATTTGGGTCGTGGTTCTTTCGGGTGCATGGTTTTCGCTGCGACTTTCGTTAGTCGGTTTTTTTCTGGGCACGACAATCGGCGTTGGTTTGGCCATACTTATGGCTAGATTCAAAATCGTTCAGCGCGGGCTTTTGCCATATCTCGTGATGTCACAGACTGTGCCGTTGATCGCGCTTGCCCCGTTGGTTGTTAGTTGGGGTGGAAAACTCGAAATCGGTTCTTTTGTTTGGCCGCGTTGGCTATCTGCGTCGATACTCGGCACATTTCTTGCGTTCTTTCCGATTGCCGTGGGCACGCTTCGTGGTTTGTCGAGTGCCCCTGCTGCAGCCGTCGAATTAATGGAAAGTTACGCGGCCTCCTGGAAGCAAACGTTATTCAAATTGCGATTTCCTGCGGCGGTTCCGTTTATGGTGCCGGCTTTCAAACTTGGTGCATCTGGTGCAGTAGTTGGCGTCGTTGTTGCTGAAATCAGCACGGGCCTCAAGGGCGGTATCGGAAGATTAATAATCGAATATGCACGCGAAGCAACCGGCGACCCGGCGAAAGTATTTACGGCGGTGTTTGGTGCAGCCGCACTCGGGTTAATCATGGCTGGTTTTGTCGCAATTTCAGATGTGTTTTTTATGCGTAATCGACCAAAGGAGTCTTCAATATGAGCGCTGTTGAAGTTATCGGTGCAAGCAAAATTTTCAATCAAGGCAAGACACAACAAGTTGATGCACTTGTTGACGTCAATCTGACTGTTGATCAGGGCGAATTTGTTTCATTGATCGGGCCGTCGGGCTGTGGCAAGTCAACTTTATTGCGATTGATCGCGAACCTGCTTGAACCAACTGGCGGTTCGCTGATGGTCAACAACAAGACTGTGTCACAGGCACGCCTTGATCAAGATTATGGAATGGCGTTTCAGCAAGCCGGACTATTTGATTGGCGCACAGTTAGTAAAAATATCGAACTGCCACTTGAGTTAAAAGGTTGGGACAAAGAAAAGCGCTCGGCACGAGCCGCTGAAATGTTAGAACTTGTGAAACTACCTGAGTTTGCCGATTTATATCCATGGCAACTCTCTGGCGGAATGCAGCAGCGAATCGCAATCGCTCGGGCACTCGCGGCACATCCACCTTTGTTGTTGATGGATGAACCCTTTGGAGCGCTCGACGAAATGACTCGCGAATATATGCAGGGTGAATTGTTGCGCATCTGTGGTGAAACTGCAACCACGGTCGTGTTTGTGACTCACTCGATACCTGAGGCCGTCTATTTGTCTAATCGTGTTGTGGTGATGTCGCCGCGTCCAGGAAGAATCACATCGGTCATTGATGTAGATCTCGGCGCTAAGCGCAATGAAGACACGCGTGCGGCTGACGGGTTCTTTCGCAACATCACTGCAGTGCGCGAGGCGTTGCGTGGCACGCAAGCAGATCATGCGTCGGCGAATGCAATTCGAGGGTTAGAGGATCGATGAAGATACTTACTCGCATCAAAAATATATTGGTGCCGCTGTCATTTGGTGTGGTGTTCTTATTGCTATGGGAAGGCGCAGTCAGGGTTTTTGACTTGAAGCCATATTTCTTGGCGGCACCATCAAAGATATTTGAACAGTTCACAAAAAATACGAGCCGAATTTGGGATGCGACTTCTGTTTCTGGCACGAATGCTCTTGTTGGTTTAATTATCGGCACGATTCTCGGTATCGCAATGAGTTTTGTTTTAAGCCGATTTAGTTTCTTGAATCAATTAATCACGCCACTTGCGATTTCGTTGAATGCGATTCCGATTTTCGTCCTCGTAGCAGTCCTGAACAATATGTATTCAATCACCAGCGAAATTCCGCGTCGATTCATGGTCACACTTGTTGTTTATTTCATCGTTCTTGTGAATGTTGCAAAAGGCTTAACGCAAGTGCGCTCCACACATGTCGAATTGATGCACAGTTATGCCGCGAGCGACATTGAGATCTTGCGTAAAGTCCGCGTGCCAAATGCTGTGCCGTATCTTTTTACAGCGTTAAAAGTGGCTGCACCAGCCTCAGTAATCACGGCTTTTGTGAGCGAATACTTTGGTGGGCTACAGAACGGTCTGGGAAGTCGGATTACGAGCAATATCGCAAATTCTAAGAATGCCGCAGCATGGGCCTACGTTTTGGGTGCGTGCCTACTTGGGCTAGCGTTCTACACAGTCTCCATAATTTTGGAGAAGATCACTCGCAAGGGTGAGACTAAATAAAAACAAATGCGGGATAAAACCCGGGGGAGAAATAAATGAAGAAACGATCAATCAAGTTGGCCTTTGCAGGCATCGCTGTGATGTCATTGTTCGCTGCAGCCTGTGGCGGTAGTGACGATGCAGCACCTAGTGATACAGAAGCAGCGACCGAAGAGACTACGGCTCCCGCCGCAGAGTGTGTTACGCCAACACCAGTGAAGTTGCAACTTCAGTGGTTCACTCAAGCACAATTTGCTGGTTATTACGCAGCACAAGATCAGGGCTTCTACGCCGATCAGTGTCTTGATGTGACCATCTTGGAGGGTGCAGTTGATATTTCACCACAAACAGTTCTCGCCAATGGCGAAGCTGACTTCGCAATCTCTTGGGTTTCCAAGGCGCTTGCAAGTCGTGAAGGTGGAGCAAACATCGTCGACATCGCGCAAGTCTTCCAACGTTCAGGGACACTTCAGGTTTCGTTCAAAGACAAGAACATCACAACTTCAGCCGACTTCAAAGGCAAGAACATTGGCAACTGGGGATACGGCAACGAGTTTGAAATTTTCGCTGCACTCACCAAGGCCGGTCTTGATCCAGCAAAAGATGTAACTCTTGTTCAGCAACAATTCGACATGGCGGGCTTGCTCTCTGGTGATATTGATGCTGCAGAAGCAATGACTTACAACGAGTACGCACAAGTTCTCGAAGCAATCAATCCAGCAACAAAGGCTCTCTACACAGCAGATGACTTCAACGTCGTTTCGTACGAGGCTGAGGGTGTTGGTATGTTGCAAGACGCAATTTGGGCAGACGGTTCACGCCTCGAAGATCCTGCATATGTTGACACAGCAACAAAGTTCGTTGCTGCTTCACTTCAAGGTTGGGCATTCTGCCGCGACAACACATCGGCTTGCCGAGACATTGTCGTGTCAAAGGGATCCAAGCTTGGTGCGAGTCACCAGTTGTGGCAGATGAATGAAGTTAACAAATTGATCTGGCCAGCCGCAGGCGGCGCAGGCATGATCGATGCAGCAGCATGGGATCGCACAGCGGCTCTTTCGCAATCAGCGAAGAACCTTGAAGGCGGAACCGTGTTGACCAAGGCTCCAGATGCCGGTGCATACACCAATGACATCGTTACTGCGGCGCTCGCGTTGCTAAGCGGAATGGGTGTAGACACAACAGGTATGGCATACATGCCAGAAACTGTTGTCCTCGCTGAGGCTGGTAACTGAGTTAACTAATTAATTTCATTAAAATAGGCGGGTCGCTTCGGCGGCCCGCCTTTTTTATTTG
>BJGF01000077.1 GCA_014190295.1 Actinomycetes bacterium
AAAAGCCAACTCAGTTAAGAATGCATAACCATCTGCAGTCAGATCATTCAAATTGAGTTGCGCCAAACTTTTTGCCGAGTAGGCACGAAAACCACTCGTGCAGTCCTTAATTTTTAGTCGCAAGCAAAACGCCGTATATAAGTTGCCCCACTTTGATAAAAGACGACGGAATAACGACCAATTTGTAACACTGCCACCAGCAACATAACGCGAACCGATGACAAGAGTTGAACCGTTTTTGACTTGGGATGTGAGTTGTTCAAGAACGAGTGGATCGTGCGAAAAATCGGCGTCGATTGTCGCGATAATTTCGTAGCCTGCATTCAGTGCTGATTGCATCGCATCACGACTGGCTGCGGCATAACCGCGATCAGCACTGCGAGTCAAAACCTTGATCGAGCCCAGGCGAGCTGCAACAGTTTCAGCAATCTGCGCGGTGCCATCTGGACTGTTGTCGTCAACAACCAAGATGTCGATGTTCGGCGCGTCAGTTCGAACTTGGGTCAAAAATCGTTCAATATTGTCGGCTTCGTTGTAAGTCGGGATGATTACAACTGCACGCACTGACTAAACGCTACTTGATTGCTAAACCTGCGAGCAATAAAGCTTCGGCAACTGTGTGTGCCGGTTCAAGTTTGATGCCAGAAATTTTTATATCGACGGCGCTGCTAGCCGGGATGATCGCCCGTGTGAAACCAAGTCGTGCAGCCTCAGTTAATCGGCGAACGGTGTTGCTGGCTTGACGCAATTCGCCAGCCAAACCGACTTCACCACAGGCAACTAAGTTCTCGGCGAGAGGTTTATCTGTTGCCGCTGAAACGAGAGCCAGACAAACACCAAGATCGGCACCTGGCTCGCCGAGTTTGACACCACCAACAACTGAAACGAACACTTCGTGTTGTGCAAGATTTATATTTGCTCGACGTTCGAGCACGGCCAACAACATTGCCAGACGACCAGCATCAACACCTTGAGCCGAGCGACGTGGTGAAACGTGTGATGGCGAAAGATTCGTCAACGCTTGTACTTCAATGAGCAATGGTCGGTGACCTTCGAGCGCTGGCACGACGATTGACCCGGGCACACCTGATCGACGGTCGGCTAAAAATAATTTGCTGGCATCTGGCACGCTGCGCAAACCTGACTCGGTCATTTCGAATAATCCAAGTTCGTTTGTCGAGCCAAATCGATGTTTGACGGCACGCAACAAGCGCAATGCGTGATGACGTTCGCCTTCAAATGACAGCACGGTGTCGACGACATGTTCAAGAACTCGTGGCCCGGCAAGCCCACCGTCTTTGGTTACATGCCCGACCAAAACTATGGGCAGATCGCGGGCTTTTGCTTCTTGCACAAGTCGGTGTGCACAACCACGAACTTGTGACACCGAGCCTGGTGCAGAATTCAACTGTGGATCAGCAATTGCCTGAATGCTGTCAATAATCACGAGTTGTGGTTTTACTTGGTCAATCGCATTGACAATGTTCGTCAATGACATCTCGGCCACGAGCCATAAATCTGGTTTGATCGCGTCGAGTCGTTCGGCACGCAACCGAACTTGTTGCGCTGATTCTTCAGCAGTTACGTAAAGAGTTTTGCCTGACCATGTAGCCAGTAATTGCAATAGCAAAGTTGACTTTCCGATGCCAGGTTCGCCGCCCAACAGAGTTACTGAACCAGGCACCAAACCACCACCCAATACTCGGTCTAATTCTTCGACGCCAGTTGATTTGGGTTTTGAAATTTTTGCGTCCAACGCGTCAATCGGTTTTGGCTCACCTGGTGGCACGAGCGCCATGCCAGTCGCAACCGAAATTAATTCTTCGTCGCCTTCAACATCTTCAACGAGGCTGTTCCATGCGCCGCATGCACCACATCGACCAGCCCATTTTGGGTAGGCAACACCACAATCTGTGCATCGATATACGGTACGAAGTTTTACCATCTCGCGTTAGACATTATTCGGTGGGTGTGCGCAGGGCGCCTTTTCGTTTGCTTGCAATAATTGCGATCACAATAGCCATGCCGATCAGCCAAACGGCGAGAAGAAATTTGAATAATCCAGACACGAGTCTGGCAACGGTTGCTTTCACTGCAGTATTTCGTGAGGTTGTCGTAATTGACTGAGTGCTGCCGTCAAGAGGAACTCGCCACCTAACAATATTTTGTGTTGCAGTGCCAGTGGTTTTTTCGATTTCTCCCGGCAGAGTAGCGACGAAATCAAGAGTCATTGCTTTACCAAGATCTAATTCTGCTTGTTTAAGATTTATCGCAAATGGTTCAGCACCAAGAGTTTTTAAAAGGGCCGGGTCAGCAAATGCAGCCAGACCACCATCAACTTGCAAGATGCCATCCAGATTGAAAGTTGAATCAGTATCTTTGCCCGAACGCACGAGTGTCATTTGTTTGAACGGTCCGAAGACACCACTGAGTTGCGAAAGCAATGTTGTTGCTTGCGCGTCGTTGCTGAACGGATGACTTATTGAAACTTGTGCACCACCATCAGCGGTGGCATTTGGGCCCGTCACGATCCATCCGGCAGATTGTGCATCTGCGAATCGCAGATCAGAAGTTAAGTTTGGTGTTTGATCGACGACTTCTTTGTCAGCGATCATATTTATAGATATTGTGCCGGCACCGTTTTGGCCAACGTCTAACTTAACGACAGCGTCAACTCGACATGCGGCGAGAATCATTATTGCCAAGACTCCAAGTAACGCTCGCAAGTAGGCGAGTCGATGACGCGCGCTGTGCACGCTGCTACTCACTCGGTTGTGGACGGAGTTGCGTCGCTGGCGCCAGCGAGAACTACTGCACTCGGAGGCACGAAACCAGGAACAGCACTAAAAGTAAATCTCTGCTCGTCGTTTTTGTCAGGGTCGTCTTCGACGCCGATGACGATTATCTCGCCAGCATGAAACTCTTTGAGGAGCAACTTCTCGGAAAGTGGATCTTCAATAAATCTTTGCAGAGCACGACGAAGCGGTCGAGCACCAAGTTGTGGGTCATAGCCACGCTTGGCGAGAAGCCCCTTTGCCACTTCTGTAAGTTCTAAACCGAGCCCGAGCCCTTCAAGTTGGCTAATCAAACGCTTGCTCATCAAGTCGACCATCTGTACAACTTCAGACATTGCAAGTTCGTGGAAGACGATAACTTCATCGATGCGATTGAGGAACTCTGGTTTGAATTGAACCTTCAGAGCCTCGTTTACTTTTTCTTGCATGCGGGCATAAGAAAGCGCCGCATCATTTTTGCCAAAACCAACATTGGCTTTTCGCAGATCTTGCGTGCCGAGGTTGGATGTCATGATCAGAACAGTGTTTCTAAAGTCTGTGCTGCGACCTTGAGCGTCGGTCAGGCGACCTTCTTCAAGAATTTGCAACAGCGTATTGAATACGTCAGGGTGTGCTTTTTCGATTTCATCAAACAACACCACCGAAAACGGCTTGCGACGTACCGCTTCAGTTAACTGACCGCCTTCTTCGTAGCCCACATACCCTGGGGGCGAACCAACAAGTCGGCTGACGGTGTGTTTCTCCATGTATTCGCTCATGTCGAGGGCGATCAACGCGTCTTCGTCTCCGAATAAAAATTCAGCGAGTGTTTTCGCGAGTTCAGTTTTGCCAACTCCGGTAGGTCCGAGGAAGATGAACGAACCACTTGGTCGTTTTGGATCTTTCAGACCGGCTCGAGTGCGGCGAATGCTCTGGCTGACGGCTTTGATCGCATTCTCTTGGCCGATAATTCGTTTGTGCAGTTCGCCTTCCATGTTCAGCAATTTGGCGGTCTCTTCTTCGGTGAGTTTGAACACTGGGATACCTGTCCACATGCTCAGCACCTCAGCGATTGATTCTTCGCTGACTTCATCAAACAAATCAATACCTTGTGCCTTAACGTCAACTTCTTTTTGTGAACGCTCTTCAAGCAGTGCACGCTCTTGATCGCGTAAGCGGCCGGCTTCTTCAAAGCGCTGTTCTTCAACGGCTTTCTTTTTTGATTCTTGAACATCGTTGATTTTGTTTTCGATTTCTTTTAGATCTGGCGGTGTAGTCATGCGCTTGATTCGCAAACGACTGCCGGCCTCGTCAATCAGGTCGATCGCCTTGTCTGGCAAGAAACGATCAGCGATGTAGCGATCAGCAAGGTTGGCCGCAGCCACGAGTGCTTGGTCGGTGATAGTTACGCGGTGATGAGTTTCATATTTATCGCGAATACCTTTGAGAATCTCGATTGTGTGGGCGACCGATGGCTCTTCAACCTTCACTGGTTGAAAACGGCGCTCGAGTGCGGCATCTTTTTCGAAATGTTTGCGGAACTCGTCAAGTGTGGTTGCACCAATTGTTTGGAGTTCACCACGAGCGAGCATTGGCTTGAGAATTGATGCAGCATCAATTGCGCCTTCAGCAGCACCAGCGCCGACAAGTGTGTGAATCTCGTCAATGAACAAAATGATGTCGCCACGAGTTTTGATTTCTTTCAAAACTTTCTTCAGCCGTTCTTCGAAATCTCCGCGGTACCTACTGCCGGCAACCAGTGCGCCGAGATCGAGTGTGTACAACTGCTTGTTGGTCAATGTCTCTGGTACATCATTTTGCACGATTTTTTGGGCAAGGCCTTCGACAATCGCAGTTTTACCAACGCCAGGCTCACCAATTAGGACAGGATTATTTTTTGTGCGTCGAGAAAGAATCTGCATAACGCGTTCCATCTCTTTTTGCCGACCAATAACCGGATCCAATTTTTTATCACGAGCAAGTTGAGTGAGGTTGCGACCAAACTGATCAAGAATCTGACTGCCACCTTTTTCTTGTGGAACATCTTTCGCGCCAGGTGCTTCACCTTCGGCTTTGCCACCAGGACCTTGATATCCACTCAGCAACTGAATCACTTGTTGACGAACGCGACCAAGATCAGCGCCAAGTTTTACAAGCACTTGTGCCGCTACTCCTTCGCCTTCTCGAATCAGGCCGAGCAAAATGTGTTCTGTACCGATGTAGTTGTGCCCGAGTTGCAGCGCCTCGCGCAAAGAGAGTTCAAGAACTTTTTTCGCTCGTGGTGTGAACGGAATGTGACCAGATGGAGATGATCCGCCTTGGCCGATTATCTCTTCGACTTGCGCACGCACAGCCTCAAGTGAAATACCGAGTGCTTCGAGACCTTTGGCTGCAACACCTTCACCTTCGTGAATCAGTCCAAGCAAAATATGCTCAGTACCAATGTATGAGTGATTGAGCAGGCGGGCTTCTTCTTGGGCGAGAACCACGACCCTGCGGGCCCTATCTGTAAACCGTTCGAACAATTCTGACCGCCTTGTGCGTCATTTGAGCTTTTCTAAAGTGTATCGGTGAGAGTGCGTGGGTTTGTGACGCATAAAGATTTCCTGATTTAGATGTGTGACGCGTGACGCTTCGTTCGTATTTTCACAAGCCATCTTGCCTAGCCTGTGGTTATGGCAGTTTCTTCGCCGCTACTTTCGTTGCCGTTCATGGAAGCCGATGGCGAGCGCGTTCAATCGGCTTTGCTTCGCGCAGTCAGAACTCGAGACTCGCATCTCAATGAACTCGCCGCACATTTAATCCTCGCTGGCGGAAAACGTTTGCGTCCGGTGATGGCAATCGCTGCCGCGGCAGTCGGAAATGACAAAGCGGTCAGTGACGAAGTAATTCAAGGTGGTATCGCTTGCGAACTTGTACATCTTGGATCGCTTTATCACGACGACGTTATGGATGAAGCAGCCACACGCCGTGGAGTCGAAACAGTAAGCGCGCGTTGGGGAAACCTTCAAGCAATTCTCGCAGGAGACTTTTTATTGGCTAAGGCATCAGAACTTGCGGCCGCGCTTGGCACCGAAGTTGCAACTCTGTTGGCACAAACAATCGGCAGACTTTGTGAAGGTCAGATCGAAGAGTTAACCAAGGCATTTGACGTTTCGCGGTCGGTGCCTTCGTATCTTGTGAGCATTGAAGGAAAAACATCATCGCTATTTTCAAGTTCTGCACGCATCGGTGCGATTGTCGCTGGTCATGATCGCGACGAAGTTGAAGCCTTAACAAACTATGGTGCGGCATACGGCATGGTGTTTCAAATAGTTGACGACATTTTGGATGTAATCGCCACCGACGACGAACTTGGCAAACGCGCAGGACATGACATGGAAGAAGGTGTCTACACACTTCCGGTTTTATTGACTCTGACTTCTGATTCGACCGACGCAATTGAACTGCGTGATCTATTGGGTCGGCCATTCACAGGCAATGAGCGAGATAAAGCGCTGCAGATTGTTCGTACTAACTCTGGTGTTGCAAGTGCCATTGAAACTGCCCGCGAATATGTTGCAATCGCTGAAACTGAGTGCAACAAACTGCCAACTTCAAAAGCGACGACTGCATTGCATGACGCACCAAGAGTATTGCTTGACTCAGTAATTCGCTAGCGCAGTTTGCGGAGTATTGCCTAGCGAAGTTCGTGAACTCGCAAAATTAGTTCGCGAGAAAATGGATCCAACTGTCGTCCAGCAATTCGTTCAGTAAGAATTATCGCTTGCGAAGTGTCATCGACTAATCCTGACCATCTGATGTAGCCACCCATTAACCCGTGTAGACGTTCACTGACTTCTTCGGCGTGCACGATTATCTTCATCCCGCGTTGGATGAGTATTGAAAGTTCGGTGTAAAACGCCTTTAACCATTGATCCATCTCGTCTGAGTTAGCCATCGGTCGATGTTGATACGGCATCTGTAGTTCTTCGTAGCTGTGCAAATTGTGCGGTGCAACGCTTATAGAAATTACAGATCCGAAGTCATTTTCGCGAAGCCAAATAATCTCTTCTTGACGACGAACTCGACGATGGTTTGTGCCAAACCCACCAGGTCGCTCACAGATTGCAAGTTTGTCTTTAATGATCCAAGTTAAATGTCGGGGCACAATACCCAAAGCCCATTTTCCGCGCAGTTTTTGTGGCATCAGTAAATCCTTGTTCTAGATGTGCCACTTACTTGAGAAACGACCAACATCGAGAGATCACTTTAGCACAGCAAATTAGGTCTATGTTTTTGTTTTTTATTATTTTGCAAAGATTTGTAGCCGCTGTTGACTGCGTCGCACTTCACGATTTGATCCGATTTCGCACGCGAGGGTGACGCCACGAGCCACCTCTAAGACTCGCTCAACAGTCGCCGCATCAGGCGGATAAATATCGGTAAGCCATTGTCTAATTGCACGTCTGGCTAAAGCAATTGGAGCGGCCGCCAGAACTTTAGCGTCAGTCACGTCAATGGCTTTTGCAAGATCATTAAGTAGGTCTGAGTCTTCACGAAATAAATCTGCCTGGCGATCAAGAATCGCGGCTACGTCGCGTTGTGAAATTGCGTCCATCAACGGAATCAGTTCGTGGCGAATTCGGTTGCGTTGAAACTTTGTGTCGGTGTTTGATGGGTCTTCAATAGTTTGAATTTGAAGTTCATCACAGAGTCGGTGTGTCTCGCTTCTGCGCAACGCCAAAATCGGGTGTCGCTGATTGCGTTGCATTCCTGCAAGCCCGGCTAGTCCTGCTCCACGCAACAAATTAATCAGCACTGTTTCTGCCTGATCATCTGCAGTATGACCAGTCATTACATCCTCAGGCATTGCTTCAAACCGAGTTGCTCGAGCGCGAGCCTCGAGGTTTGTACCCGGTTCAACCCGAATTGTTTTAGAAATAAAAGTTGCACCAAGTTGTGTCGCGAGTTTTTCGACAACAACCGCTTCATTTTCTGACCCGACTCTCAGCGAGTGGTCGATATGCAATGCTGTTACTTCACAACCAGCGGCAACTCCAAGAATTAAAAGCGCCATGCTGTCTTTTCCACCTGATACTGCGCAAGAAATTTTCTCACCTGAAGGTGGAAAGTTGCACTTGTTGAGCAGTTCAACAACCAGATGATGTTTATCTAGTTGAGCAAGTAGGGCGTTCATCGGCCCAGGTGAACTATTTTTGTGCTTGTCGTTGTCGACGATTTGGATATTTCAGAGCAGTGACTTGACTGATGTAACCCATGATAAGACTGATAATTGCACCGATGCCGGCGATCAACAGACCTGCGCCCAACCACCAATGCCATACGACTGCTGCAAACATGTCATTCATCGTAGCGTAATTTATACAACTGGCCGACTAATTAGATCTCTAGTTCGTTTGTGTGTTCTGGCGCAGAGAGTTTTCTTGGTGCTGAGTCGATAGCCGAAATTTCGGGCAAGTCTGCTGATGTGACACCAGCATCTTTGAATTTTCGTAATGATGCAAGCATTCGTCCTTCGATTGAGCCAACCATTTTGTTGTAGGCGCTGATTGCTGTTTCGAGACCTCGTCCAGTTTTGTCGACATGTTCAAGAACCGTGTCAACACGTTCGTAAAGTTCGCGACCAAGCAATGCAATTTTTTCTGCGTGTTCGGCGATTTGAAATGCTTGCCAGCCTTTTGCGACGGCCAGTAACAAAGCAAGCAAATTAACCGGCGACGCAATTAGTACGCGACTGCGCATTGCAACTTCAAGCAATGTCGGATCAGCACGCAGGGCATCAGCCAAAAATGATTCGCCAGGAATGAACATGATTACATATTCGGGCGAGCGATCGAACTGATCCCAGTAGCGTTTGTCTGCTAAAACTTTTGCATGGCCAGCAACGGCCTTAGCGTGATCTATCAATAATTGTTGTCGAGCGGTGTTGTCTGAAGTTTCTTGTGCTCTCAAGTATGCGTCA
>BJGF01000078.1 GCA_014190295.1 Actinomycetes bacterium
ACTTCAGAAGACACAAGCGCAGGCTGATAAAAATTCGGTCTGTCTAGTGAGTTTTCGATGATTCTCATTGGGTTAACTGGCGGCATTGGTTCTGGCAAGTCGGAAGTTTCTGCGTTGTTGACTCGGCGCGGGGCAATAGTGATCGACGCAGATCTAATTGTGCGTGAGTTGCAACAACCTGGGCAGCCGGCGTTTATCAAAATTGTCGAGATGTTCGGTAGCAGTGTTCTCGCCACTGATGGTTCTTTGAATCGTGCCACGATCGCTGCAGAAGTATTCAAAGATAAGCAGGCATTGCAGAAACTTAACGACCTTATTCATCCGTTGGTGCGTGAAGAGATGAATCTTCGGGTTGAAAGACATCGAAACTCTGACAAAGTTGTCGTTTTAGATATTCCGTTGCTTGTTGAAAATCCACGCAAAGGATTAGATGGAGTCTTGGTTATTGATCTTGATTCAGAAATCGCTGTTTCGCGCCTCGTTGAACAACGCAAAATGACGGTCGATGACGCACGGGCTCGCGTCAATGCCCAGTCAACACGTGAGCAACGTCTGGCCATCGCAAACCATGTAATCGACAACTCTGGTGATCGAGTCGCTCTCGAACGACAAGTCGAAATAGCGTGGTCATGGATAACGTCACTTAAATGACAGAACGAAAGTTCGTAGTTGAATCAGAGTTCAAACCTGCCGGAGATCAGCCACAGGCGATCGCCAAACTTGCCGAGGGTGTAAATAGAGGTGATCGTTTTCAGACCCTCCTAGGAATTACTGGTTCTGGAAAATCAGCGACAATTGCTTGGACGATCGAGCAGATTCAGCGACCTACTTTAATTCTTGCTCCTAATAAATCTCTTGCGGCGCAGTTGGCTCAAGAAATGCGTGAGTTCTTTCCGAATAATCGAGTCGAATATTTCGTGAGTTACTACGACTATTACCAACCCGAGGCCTACATCGCGTCTAGCGACACGTTCATAGAAAAAGACTCGTCAATCAACGATGAGATAGATCGATTGCGACATTCTGCGACTGCGGCGTTGTTGACTCGTCGCGACACGATAGTTGTTGCATCTGTGAGCTGTATTTATGGAATGGGTGATCCGGGCGAATATCGGGGCAATTTGCTCGAACTACATGTGGGTGTTGATTACGACCAACGAAGCATCTTGGCACGGCTAGTCGGTTTGCAATATGACAGAAATGACCTGACACTTGGACGCGGCAACTTTCGTGTGCGCGGTGACACGATCGAAGTTCATCCGGCCTATGAAGAAACTGTGACACGTTTTGAAATGTTCGGTGACACTGTAGAGCGAATCACAGTTGTAGACCCCGTGACTGGCGAAACACTTCGTGATCTGACCGAAGTCGTCGTTTTTCCGGCGACACACTATGTCGCGGGCGAAGAGCGAATGCGCGTGGCCATGGGACGAATCGAAATCGAACTGGCTGCTCGTCTGAAAGTTTTTGAGGCAGAGGGCAAACTTCTTGAAGCCCAACGCATTCGAATGAGAACGATGTTTGATCTCGAGATGATGAAAGAAGTGGGTTATTGCAACGGAATCGAAAACTACTCGATGCATATTGATGGACGCAGTCCAGGTGAGCCACCATTTACATTGTTGGACTACTTTCCAAAAGATTTTCTACTCGTAATCGACGAGAGCCACGTCGCGGTGCCACAGTTGCACGGACAATTCGCTGGAGACCGAAGTCGCAAGCAAACGTTGATCGAACATGGTTTTCGCTTGCCGTCTGCAATCGATAACAGACCGCTGCAATTTGAAGAGACTATGGAGCGACTGAATCAATGTATTTTTCTTTCGGCAACGCCCGCAAAATTCGAATTGGCGCTTAGCGATCAGGTTGTTGAACAAATCGTTCGGCCAACCGGATTGATCGACCCAGAGGTGATAGTCAGGTCAACGAAAGGTCAAATAGATGATTTAATCGAGATGATTAAATCTAAAACCGCACAAGGCGACCGAACGCTAGTTACGACGCTGACAAAAAAGATGGCTGAAGATCTCTCAGAATATTTGATCGAGCAGGGCTTGCGAGTGCGCTATCTGCATTCAAATATCGACACGATAGAACGAATCGAAATTTTACGAGCATTACGACTGGGCGAGTTCGACGTTTTGGTTGGCATCAACCTGTTGCGCGAGGGTTTAGACCTGCCAGAAGTTTCTCTCGTGGCGATCTTGGACGCGGACAAGCAGGGCTTTTTGCGCAGTCAGACTTCATTGATTCAGATGATTGGTCGTGCAGCACGAAACGTCGACGGCCAAGTCGTGATGTATGCCGACAATCGCACTCCTGCAATGGATTTCGCGATTTCCGAAACCCAACGGCGCCGTGAGCGACAAATCGCATATAACGCCGAACACGGAATCAACCCGCAAACAGTGCGTAAAGCAATCGGGGACATCCTCTCGATTCTTCGGCCTGCCTCGGCAGGTGCAAGTGGTGCACCTTACCCAGGCAAAGGAAAACGCAAAGATCACGAGAGAGACAAGGTTGTTCGCGAACTGCGGGCCCTGCCCGACGATGAGTTGGCACGTTTGATTCAGACCCTTGAGGAAGAAATGAATCAGGCGGCTGAAGAATTGCGTTTTGAATATGCCGCAAGACTTCGTGACGAAGTGAAAGAACTACGTCGCGAACTACGCGATGCCCACTAACACTTTGTAGCCTGCCTGTGATGGCTAATCAAATAATCGTACGTGGTGCTCGAGAGCACAACCTGAAAAACATCAGTGTCGAGTTGCCTCGTGACAAATTAGTTGTGATCACCGGACTCTCTGGTTCGGGTAAATCAAGTTTGGCGTTTGACACGATCTATGCCGAGGGGCAAAGGCGTTATGTCGAATCTTTGAGTTCATATGCACGCCAGTTTTTAGGACAAATGGATAAACCCGATGTCGATTTGATTGACGGATTGTCGCCGGCGATTTCGATAGATCAGAAGTCTTCTTCGCGCAATCCGCGTTCGACAGTCGGCACGATCACCGAGGTATACGACTATTTGAGATTGTTGTATGCGCGTATTGGCGCACAGCATTGTCCAAAAGATATGACGAGACTGTCGAGACAGACCCCGCAGCAGATTGTTGATCGCATTCTTAAGTTTCCAGAAGGAACTCGATTTCAAGTACTTGCACCTGTAGTTCGAGGTCGCAAGGGTGAGTACGACACGTTGCTTCAGGAACTTTCTTCGCAAGGCTTCTCGCGTGCTCGGGTTGACGGTGAGGTTGTCGAAATAAATGAGTTCTTGAAAAAGCAAAAACGATTGGCTAAATACGAGCAACACCAAATCGACATCATTGTTGATCGTTTGATTCGCAAAGACGGAATCGTCCGTCGGCTCACCGATTCGCTTGAAACTGCTCTGCGTTTAGCCGACGGCGTTGCAGAAATCGAGCTAGTCGAAGGCGGCGAGCCGATTACGTTCAGTCAGCATTTGGCGTGCCCAAAATGTGGCACTAGTTATGACGAACTTGCCCCGCGAAATTTCTCGTTTAATTCACCCTATGGGGCATGTGAGACCTGTCTAGGACTCGGCACGAAATATGAAGTCGATGTCGAACTTGTCGTACCTGACCCAAACTTGAGTATCAATGAAGGTGCTATCGCGCCGTGGCGTTCTGCTCACACACAATATTTCACCCGAATGTTAGAAGCAGTTGCCGATCGCTTTGAGATCGATTTAGATAAAAAATGGTCGAAGCTTTCTGCGAAAGCACAAAAAATCGTGATGAACGGCGTCGATGACAACATGATGGTCAAGTATCGAAACCGTTATGGTCGAACTCGCGAATACAGCACTTCTTATGAGGGCGTTATTCCATGGATAAAGCGACGTCATGAAAGTGCCGAAAGCGATCATTCTCGAGAGCAATTTGAAAGTTATATGCGCGAGGTGCCGTGCCCCGCCTGTAAGGGCGCCAGATTAAAGCCTTCGTCGCTGGCTGTGCTCGTAGATGGCAAACACATCTCTGAAGTCTGCAATATGTCGATCGGTGAATCGGCAAAGTTTTTAGAAACATTTGATATGAGTGATCGAGATCGGATGATCGCTGAGCGAATCACAAAAGAGATTAATGCTCGTCTGGGTTTTCTATTAGATGTCGGTCTGGATTATTTGACGCTTTCTCGTGCTGCAGCGACATTGGCTGGTGGCGAAGCGCAACGAATTCGCTTGGCGAGCCAAATCGGCTCGGGACTAGTTGGCACACTTTACGTTTTGGATGAGCCGAGTATTGGTTTGCATCAGCGCGACAATCATCGCCTGATTGAAACTCTGCAGCGTTTAAGAGATCTAGGCAACACCGTAATTGTGGTTGAACACGATGAAGACACGATCAGGTCGTGTGACTGGTTGGTTGATATTGGCCCGGGTGCCGGTGAACATGGTGGCCAAGTTGTCTATAGCGGTCCAGTCAGTGGTGTATTGAAAGTAAAAGACTCAATAACGGGCCAGTATCTCTCGGGTGCACGAACTGTGGCGATTCCTGCGATGCGCAGACTGCCGAACAAAGAATTTCTTACTATTCGCGGAGCGCGTGAACATAATTTGAAAAATTTAAATGTCAAGATTCCTCTGGGCTGTTTTGTCGCAGTTACTGGCGTATCTGGCAGCGGAAAGAGCACTTTAATTCGCGACATCTTGCTGCCTTCATTAATGCAAAAAATTTATAAATCAAAAGATGCTCCTGGTCGTCATACCGGTGTCGACGGCATTCAGCATCTTGACAAAGTGATCGACATGGATCAATCACCGATTGGTCGAACGCCAAGATCGAATCCGGCAACTTATACGGGCGTGTTCGACGACATTCGAAAATTATTTGCTTCAACGCCTGAGGCAAAGGTGCGCGGTTACATGCCTGGTCGGTTTAGCTTCAATGTTCCTGGTGGCCGATGCGAAGCATGTTCTGGTGATGGAACATTAAAAATTGAGATGCACTTCTTGCCCGATGTTTATGTGCCTTGCGAGGTTTGCAAAGGAGCGAGATATAACCGCGACACCCTTGACATCACATTCAAGGGCAAGAACGTCGCGGATGTTTTGGATATGCCGATCTCTGATGCGGTCGATTTTTTTTCGAACCAACCAAGAATTTCACGACACATGCAAACATTCGTCGACGTTGGTCTTGGCTATGTCAGACTCGGACAATCTGCGCCGACTCTTTCGGGCGGAGAGGCCCAACGAGTGAAACTTGCGAGCGAACTCGCCAAACGAAGCACTGGTCACACGATCTATTTGTTGGATGAACCAACGACTGGTTTGCACTTCGAAGATGTTCGAAGATTATTGATCGTGTTGGCAAGACTCGTAGATCAAGGCAATACTGTTTTGGTTATTGAGCACAACTTAGACGTGATCAAGACGGCTGATTGGATTATCGACCTTGGGCCGGAGGGCGGCAATGCCGGGGGCATGGTGGTTGCTGAAGGTTCGCCAGAGATAGTTGCAAAGATTGATGCTTCGCATACGGGCAGGTATTTGGCGAAGATACTTTCGAATGAAACAGTTAAGTCTGTTAAGAAAACTAAAACTTCAACGAAGAAAAAATAGACTACGCATTTATGCAACGTCCGAGCGGTGTGATTCCAGATTCGCCCGGCTCATATCAATTCAAAGATGTGCATGGACGCGTGATTTATGTTGGCAAGGCAAATAATCTTCGGTCTCGCTTAAATAGTTACTTCGCTAGTCCAGATACATTGCACCCTCGCACTCTGAACATGGTCACAACCGCGACAACTGTCGAGTGGATCGAAGTACGAAACGAAATAGAAGCGCTGATTCTCGAGCACAGTCTGATCAATCGCTACGCACCCCGCTTCAACATTCGGTTGCGTGACGACAAGAGTTATCCATTCTTGGCGGTGACCATAGATGAGCAATGGCCGCGAGCAATGGTGATGCGAGGTCGCAAGCGAAAGGGCACCAGATATTTTGGTCCGTATCCACACCCGTGGGCGATTCACGAAACTTTGGATTTGTTATTGCGAACGTTTCCGGTTCGTACTTGTTCTCCAGCCACATTTAAACAACACGAACGTCTCGGTCGACCGTGTCTTTTGTTTCACATCGAAAAGTGCTCTGGTCCATGTGTCGGAAACGTCTCTGCCGAAAAATATGCACAACATGTAAAAGACTTTTTGGATGTGATGGATGGTGATAGTGATGAAGTCTGCGCGCGCCTTGACACCGAGATGGCCGCAGCATCAAAAGCCCAAGAGTTCGAGCGTGCGGCCCGATTGCGTGATCAACGCGAAGCAATCAACTTGGCTCTTGAACGACAACAGATGGTCGGCGAGCGAAGCGAAGATATCGACGTAATTGGCGTCGCCGAAGATGAGTTTGAGGCTGCAGTGCAGGTTTTTTATGTGCGCAAAGGACGAGTCGTAGGCAGGAAGGGTTTCGTTGTAGACAAGGTCGAAGAAGTAACTAGTGCAGGATTGGCGAGTCGAGTGATTGAGCGCCTATACGACGAGTCACCGATACTCGGAGTGCCCAAGATGGTGATTGTGCCCGTCGAACCCGAAGAAGTTCAAGTTCTCGAGCAATGGCTGACGTCGTTGCGAACATCGCTCGTAGAGATTCGGGTTCCTCAGCGTGGTGATAAGCGTGAGTTGCACGAACTTGTAACGCAAAATGCTCGTGAAGAGTTGAATCGTCATCGCCTTCGACGGGCATCTGATCACACGGCAAGATCGCGTGCGCTTACCGAGTTGCAGGATTTGTTGCACCTACCTGAAGCTCCGCTTCGAATTGAGTGTTACGACATGGCCCATCTACAAGGCACCGACTATGTCGGCTCAATGGTCGTTCTCGAGGACGGCTTGCCGTTGAAGCGAGAATATAGAAGATTTAAAGTCAAAAATGTGCCTGGCAATGATGACTATGCAGCCATGCGCGAAGTTCTGACGCGGCGATTGAAAGCATATATTTCTGAGCGGGATCAACCAGTCAATGAACGTGGTGAGCGCCCGGGCAAATTTTCGTACGCACCACAGTTGTTGTTGGTTGATGGAGGCAAAGGCCAACTAGGTGTTGCCGAGCAGGTTGTTCGCGAACTTGGGCTAGAAAACGAAATACCAGTTGCTTCATTGGCGAAACGGTTCGAAGAAGTTTTCATTCCGGGCAGTTCTTTGCCAGTTGAGATTCCGCGCGGTAGTGACGCACTATTTATGTTGCAAGTGATTCGCGATGAGGCCCATCGCTTCGCTAATCGGTTTCATCGTGAGTTGCGTGGCAAACGAATGACTTCAAGCACTTTGGATGGAATCACGGGGCTTGGTGCTGCAAGAGCAAAAAAACTTGTTAATGCATTGGGCAGTGTCACTGCAGTCAAGCAAGCGACTCGAGAAGACCTCGCATTGTTGACTTGGTTACCGAGTGGTGTTGCTGATGCTATTTATCAGCGCTTTCACTCATCCTAAAAATGTCGTCAGTTAGATAGCCTTATTATCAGTGGCTGACATTCTGCTGATTACTGGGCTTTCTGGCGCAGGACGGTCGCAGGCCGCCGATGACCTCGAAGACCTCGGCTGGTTCGTTGTTGACAACATGCCTACTGAATTGATCGACAAAGTCGTCGAGATTGCGTCGGTGGGTTCGACATTGTCGAAACTTGCGTTGGTCGTTAGCACTACAACTGCTCAGCAAAGTGTCGTCGAGGTTTTAAAAAAACTCAGGCTCACCAGTCATCGCGTTCGGTTGTTGTACTTAGATGCGACGACAGCCGAGTTGGTTAAGCGATATGGCGCGACCCGACGAAAGCATCCTTTAGCAGTAGACCACTTGGGTGTCGAGCAGGCAATTGCACAAGAACGTGTTCTGCTTAAAACAGTCAAAGGTGAAGCCGATTTAGTTATTGACACATCTAATCTCACGGTGCATCAACTTAAATCGAAGATCAGTGAAATATTCGCTGCCGGCGAGCAAGGCGACACGATGCAGGTTTCGGTCGTTTCCTTCGGTTACAAGCACGGCTTGCCAACCGATGTCGATCTTGTTTTTGATGTCCGTTTTTTGCCGAACCCGCACTGGGATGAAAAACTGAGGCCCCTCACAGGTCTCGAAGAACCCGTGAGTGATTACGTGATGTCACACGAAGTCTCGCGTTCGTTTCTTGCTCAATTATTCACGATGTTGTCGACGCTATTGCCCGCTTATAAAGCAGAAGGTAAAAGTTATTTAACAATTGCCATTGGTTGTACAGGGGGACATCATCGGTCGGTTGTAATTGCCGAGCGAATTATGCAGTGGCTGAACGAGAACGGACAACACCCTAGGGTTACTCATCGCGACATTCTGCGGGTCGACTCTGGGCACTAAGGTTTGGGCATGACAATTCGTGTAGGAATCAACGGCTTTGGCCGAATCGGTAGAAATTTTTATCGAGCAATAAAGCAAACTGGTCAAGACATAGAAATTGTTGCGGTCAATGATTTGGGTTCGCTCAAGACAATGGCGCATCTTCTTAAATACGACTCG
>BJGF01000079.1 GCA_014190295.1 Actinomycetes bacterium
TGAAGTCGATCACGATGATTCCACCGATATCGCGCAAGCGAAGTTGTCTGGCGATTTCATCGGCTGCTTCAATATTGTTACTGAATACAGTTTCTTCAAGATTTGTCTTGCCGACATTTTTACCGGTATTGACGTCAATTACCGTCAAAGCCTCGGTGTGTTCAATGACGAGTGAGCCACCAGATGGTAACCAAACTTTAATATCAAGTGCTTTGTGAATTTGCTCATGCACATGTTGGTTTTCAAATAACGATAAACCCTCGGCCTGGGTGTCGTAGAACTCAACTCGATCTAAAAACTCTGGATTAAAGTCGCCGATGTACTGACGCACTTCTTCATACAGTTCACGCTCGTCGATGATGATTCCGCGGTAGTCACTGCTGAACTCTTCGCGAATCACACGAACAGCAAGTGGCGGCTCACGGTAGAGCAATGTCGGGCTACTGGCCTTCTTTGATTTCTCTTTGATTTCTTCCCAGAGCGCGAGCAAACGTGTCATATCGGTACGAAGTTCGTGTTCTGTTGCATTCTCGGCCGCTGTTCGCACAATGATTCCGTGCTCATCTGGTTTAACGCGATCCAAAATTGACCGCAGTCTGCGTCGCTCTTCATCTGGTAGACGCTTTGAAATGCCATAGGTACGCGAGTCTGGAATTAGAACGACGAATCGTCCAGGCAGAGAAACTTCTTGCGTTAGGCGTCCACCTTTGGACCCGATTGGATTTTTGGTCACCTGACAAAGAATTAGTTGTCGCGCTTGCAAAACATGCTCAATACGAGGCTCGGGACCTTGTTCGACAACATCTTCTTTGTCGAACTGAACATCTCCACGATACAAAACAGCATTTTTCGGAGTTCCAATATCTACGAACGCTGCTTCCATACCAGGCAGAACATTTTGTACGCGACCCAAATAAATATTTCCGTGAATTTGTTCGCTGTCATCGGCCGGCCGACTGACGTAATGCTCAATCAGACTGCGACCTTCGAGCATCGCCACCTGCGTGAATTCTTTACGGGCCTGAACAACCATCATGTATCGACCCAATGGACGACCATTGCGTTCTTTGCCACGACGACGCTCAATTAACTCGGCATCTGTCTCGACGACGGGCGAAGAGTTGGGACGCGAACCATCACGGTCGCCACCAGGTCGGCGACGTCGATTACGACCACCGCGACGGTTACGACGACCCGATTTCTCGCGATCTTGCTTGTCACCTGACTCAGACGACTCACTCGATGAGTTTGAATTTTTTTGACGATTTCGCCTGATTGGATTCTCTTTTTTAGAAGTCGTCGGCGCTGATTCTGTCGGCGGGGCAACTGGCATTATCGGTGCCGGGCGTGTATCGCCGATTTGGGGCTTGCGCACAAGCGCTGCCTCTGCGGCTTCAGGCGAAACTAATCGACCTTCTCGTGGGTGTTCTGGTAACTCAGGGGAACTCATTAAACAAATCCTTCTAAATCTTCTAAAAGACGAACACCGCTAAGCGGGCCCGCCAATCGCGCTTAAGCACTAACTCAGGAGACTGAGCGCACCTTCTTCGCGAAAATCGAATGTGTGGGACTTTCGCCCCGTAGTCACAGGCTACCCCGTGCTGACAGCTACGCCACGGATGTTCAATTAGCGAAAACGACGCATGTAAACGCTCTGTGACAGACCCATCAACAGACCACTTGACACGAGGTGTGAACCACCATAAGAAATAAACGGCAGAGGCAAGCCGCTTACTGGCGTGAGCCCGATAGTCATTCCGATGTTTTGAAAAATCTGAAACAACAGCATCGCGAAAATACCAGCAAGCAACAACTGATCAAACCTGGTGCGCGACAATCTCGAGATCGCCCATAGTCGCCACAAGATCACGCCAAAAATACTCAATACGACAAATCCGCCAACCATGCCGAACTGCTCGCCGATTGCAGAAAATGGAAAATCGCTGAACTGTACGGGGATGAATGCGCCGTTGGTTAATGGTCCTTGCAAATATCCTTTGCCAAAAAACCCACCACTAGAAACTGCCCGCTTCGCAAAACGAACCTGCAAAACAATTTTTTGAAGTGCTTTGTCGTTCGAATCTTGATGGATGTATGCCTCAAGTCGTCGCAATTGATATTTGTCTACTACCCCAAAAAATGCAACTGCAACTGCCGAAACAATCGCCAACAGCGTAATTAGCAGAATGTAACGACGTTTTGCTCCAGCGATCAATAAAATTCCTGCGACACCAGCCACCAGCACCGAAGCTGAACCAAGATCTGGTTGCAACAAGATCAAAATTACCGGAAATCCAAGAATTAAAAGTGAAACCGAAAACTGATGATAATCAATTTTGTCGTTCAAAGCATCGGCCGTATATGCGGCAATCAGAATCAGCACCGCAACTTTCATTAGTTCTGCTGGTTGCAAAGAAATTGGGCCAAGATCGAATGACAAACGAGCACCGCGACGCACTGCGCCGGCGACCAACACAAGTATCAACAGAACACTTGAACTAATAAACCAAAACACCGCACGCTCGCGAATCCAGTCGTGACCGATGGCCATAATCAATACCGTTGCGATGCCTGCAACTATCAAAAATAAAACTTGGCGCTGAACATAGATAAATTGATCAAAACCTTGATTTATCAGCCTTTGGCGAGTGGCCGAGTAAACCGTAAAGGCACCAATAATGCTTTGCAGAGTTACGGCTACTAAAAGAATCAGGTCGACATTCTTCCAAACCGAAAGTATGTCGTAAGTTTGCCCCAACCACCTCGGCGGTTTTATGGATGAAAAAATTCTGAGCATTGTCACTCGCGAATATCCGAGGAGGCACTGACAAGGCATAACGGATTGCGCAAATTTGTCGGTACGGCGACTTCATAACTTGATTTGTCAAGTGGATCGGCAGTGAGTAATGGGTCGAACCTATATCCACCTGCAAGGGCTGTAAAAATACATTTAACAATTGGTGCCGCCGCCTGCGAGCCATAGCCTGCTTTTTCAAGATAGGCGTAGACCGTATACGGCTTAGTCGGGTTCAAACTAAAAGCGCCGAAAGCCGATGAGTCATTCCAAGGCAAATTGTCCCGACCCTGAGCAGTGCCGGTTTTACCAGCGATCGGCAATGCCGCGTAGTTATACGACCTAAACAAATTCTCACCCGTCGTTTTGTGGTAGTAATCAAAAGTCACGCCAGGACCGGTGATTACTCGCGACATTCCTTTTACTATCGGGTCACGAATATCCGAAGTCATTTTCAGGCGACTTGTCGGCTTAAGAGATACCAGTCGCTTCACCACTTGTGTAGTTGTTAAGTCTGCAAAACCAGGGCGAGAATCACGTGTCCCTGGTGCAAGCAATGCAACTCCGACTCGAGGTTCATAAATTCGCCCACCATTGGCGATCGCCGAGTAAGCCTGTGCCATTTGTAATGGAGTGACAGAGAGCAAACCTTGACCAATCGCAAACAAAACTTGATCGCCAACATAATATGCCTTGCCAGATTCTTGCGAAATTGCGCCAATGCTGGCTAGTCGTTTCTTTAATTCTTTACTTGGAATTGTCCCGGCATACTCGTATGGTAAATCAATATTTGTTGGCGAACCCAAACCGAACAATCGAACTTGATTTTCGAGCACTGAGGAATATCCGCGTTCTGTAAGTATCTGCTCGCCAATCTTATAAAAAAACGTGTCACTTGATATTGCAAGTGCCGATTCGACGTCTACATTTCCATATCGGCATGGTGCGCCGGTTGCTCTGCAAATTGAATTACGAAAAATACATTTAACACCTTCTTGACATCTATCGTCGGGGATGCTTTGAAGTTTGTATGTGCCACGATCATCAAACGTATACTCACCTCCATTTGGAAGTTGCCCGGTATTCAATGCCGCATAAGCAACGAGTGGCTTGAATGACGAGCCGACGTTATAGCGACCAGAAATCGCACGATTGACGAGAATCGACAAGTCGGGATCGTCAGTTTGCGGAAACAGTTGAGAGAATTTATCTTTTGGCAGTCCCCCACCGAACCATCTCAAATCAAATCTTGGATACGAAGCCATCGCGATTATCCGTCCAGAGTTATGGTTCATCACGACTACCGAACCAGCAGGTGCCTTGTAGTAATTGATATCAGCATATTTTGGATCAAGCGTGCCATCTGGCAATTTAACTTGACCAGCCTCGACACGCCTGCGCACAAGTAATTGGGTTTCTAGAGCCTGTTCAGCAAATTGCTGAACAGTCAAATCAATGGACAGTTGCAAATCATTACCCGCGATTGGCTCAACACGCTCAATTAATCGCAATATATTTCCGACCGCATCAACTTCATATCGCACGAACCCGGGTGTGCCACGCAACATAGGTTCATAACTCTGCTCAACTCCATATTGCCCGACACGCTCATTGGGGTCGTACCCAATTGACTTGTAGTACGCAAGATTTTCTTTGAGAATCGCACCGATATAACCAAGAACGTGACTTGCGAGTGCCCCATAGGGATAGTTGCGTCGCCATTCTTCTCGTACAAAGATTCCTGGATAATCTTCGACACGCTCCATCAAAAACAACGCATCGTCTTCAGATATTCCTTCAAGCAACGGCACAGATTCGAACGGCCCATATCGCTCATCTTGCATTCGAATAAGCAGTGATTCGACTGGTTGGTTAAGTGGGCCCGAGAGACGTTGCGCCAACATCAGTCGATCGGCCGGTTTACGGACGACTGCACGATCAATTGTGACAACCAGTGTGCGTTTATTGTCAGCCATAATCCGTCCAGCCGAATCAAACACACGACCACGTTCAGGAAGCAACTTGATTGTCCTTGTACGAACTTTACCGATGACTACTTCTACATCACGCGAACTAATGGCTTGCAAAAACCACATACGCGCACCAAGCGACGTCATCAATACGATTGCTACTACGCCCATAGCGATCAATCGTTTCGGCGTTGTACTCGCAGATTGCATCGACACTAAATCGGGTTCTTTCGCTCACTTAATGTCCAACGACTGATAAGTAAAACACCAGGGGCAAGAACAACATTAAATACCACTACGACTGCAATAACTTTCAGCAACCGAAACTGCAACCAACCGTCAAGCCCAACCATTGATTGTGCCAACGGAAAGTAAATTTCTCCTAAAGCCGAAACCACAGCAACTGCAATGACTTGCATCCACCAAGTTGGATTCGGATAAAAATAAATCAACAAACCTGCTGTTGCTCCTGCGAGCCCGAGAGCGAGAGAACCCAAACCTATTGGTGTCGTCAACACGAAGTCGTACATCAATCCGGCGATTAATCCAACAACAGCGCCGACACTCACCCCAAACGAGACTCCGGCGCACGCAACGAACAACAGCATTACTTGGGCCGCGATTCCGAATGGCCGAAGATCAGCAAACACTGTTGTCTGCAATGACAAAACCAAAAACAATACAAGCACTAGCCGTGACCAACGGCTTGCAATAATCAAAATCAGTCGGTTCATGGTGTCGTCTTTTCAGTGATCGGCTGATACAACAACACCCGTAAAAAAGAAAGGTTCGAGAGATCGGCGACAAGTTCGATTTCGAGCACCGGACCAGCAGAGCCAAGACGCTCAACAACCCGTGAGACTTTGCCGATCAATATGTCCGGCGGAGCAAGACTGCGCGAACCACCTGCCGTAACGATCGGAACACCTGACTCAATTTCACCGAAACGCAACGAATTATCGATAAATCTCACAGTCGGCTGCCGAGAAGGACCACGCCCTTCGATGACACCAGTTTCACGAACTGCAAGTTCGCTGGCAAAAGGAATTGTTATCGAACTAACACCAGTTGGCGTTGATGGCAGGGTTGTCACACTGGGTGTAAAACGAGCAATCGTTGATGTTGTGGTTGTTGAAGTTGTGGTTGACGCGTCAGGAACAGACGTGATCGGATCAACTGGTATCACTGGCGAAGTAGTAGCCGTGTTTACCCGCGCAATTGTTGTCGTCGTTACTTTTTGCGGAGAGTTTACGACTTTGACCGATAATGCAAAATCTGGGTCGGTTATCAACATCACCACGGAACGGTCAGCAAAAGTTTTCGTGATCTTGCCGACTAGACCTGCAGCATTCAAAACTGGCATTCCTACTCGGATTCCACTTTTTGAGCCCTGATTAATTTCGATCGTCTGCGAAAAATTTGACGGCGAATCACCAATTACTTGAGCGGTGACCGTATTGATGCCTGCCAAAGTTGGTAGCCCATTTAACGCGAGTAATTCTTGCGATAGCCTCACCGATGCGGCGGCAGCAATAGTTGCACCTTCTTGCTGTGCGATACGTTGTTTAAGCAACACGTTTTCATCAATCACATTGTTGTAATCAGAAATTCCATGCCACGTGTTTCCAATTGGACGCGTGATTACTCGAGTCACACTCTCTATCGGGTGAAAAACGGTTCCGAACAATGAACGCAAACCAGAAACAACAGATGAGTTTTGCAGATCTAGCGTGATAAGAATTATTGAAGTCAAGGCGAGCAAAATAATCGTCCGCCTTCGAGTAGAAAGTGCGTTGGCCATTAGAAAGAAATATCTTTCGCGCTAAAAGTCACTCTGGTTAAAGTTCACTCTGAAGTGTGAGACCTTTAATTGCTTCAAAATTATCCAGCGTCATTCCGGCACCAAGAACAACTGCGAGCAACGGCTCCGGCGCAACATACGCCTGGATTCCGGTTTCGTGTGTGACTCGTTCTGCCAATCCAGCGAGCAACGCTCCGCCACCTGCCAAAACAAGGCCATTGCTGATTACGTCGGCTGCGAGTTCAGGTGGAGTGCGCTCAAGGGTTTTCTTAATAGCCTCAATAATTTTAAGTACCGACTCATTAAGTGCATCACGAACCTGTTGAGTTGTTACCGCTTGCGTGCGTGGCAAGCCAGTCTTTGTATCTCGTCCACCAACATCTCCGACAATTTCTTGTTCAAGAGGCCATGCTGAACCAAGCTGAATCTTCACCTCTTCAGCCGTATTGTCTCCGATATCAAGGTTGAACTGCCGTTTAAACATCCCGATAATCACGTCGCACAACTCGTCGCCACCCACTCGCACTGAATTTGCGGTCACGATTCCGCCAAGTGAGATAACCGCAACTTCAGTGGTTCCCCCACCGATGTCAACGATCAAGTTCGCGCTTGGTTCATGAACTGTCAAGCCCGCCCCAATCGCCGCAGCCATTGCTTCTTCAATTATGTAAACAGGTCGCCTAGCGCCTGCGAACTCTGCCGCGTCTTGCACTGCGCGTCGCTCAACGCCCGTGACTTCTGATGGCACTGCCACGATTACCCGAGGCTTACTCCATCGACTCGTTGAAACACGTTGCAAAAACTCTTTGAACATCTGCTCACAAAGATCAAAATCGGCGATCACACCGTCTTTGAGTGGACGAACGAGTCTGATATTCCTTGGCGCACGACCCCACATCCGTTTGGCCTCGTGACCAACGGCAACGACTTGACCACTTCGAGTATCGACCGCGACCATCGACGGCTCATTGAGCACCAAGCCTTGACCCTTTACATAGATAAGAGTGTTTGCTGTTCCGAGATCGACTGCAATCTCTCGACCCATCGATAGCGGATTTCCTCCTGCCATGTTTTACGAATTCTTCTTTGAACTACCCGGGAAGAAAATCTCAAGTTCGCGTGCAGCAGATTCTGCCGAATCGCTGCCATGAACAAGATTTTCGGTGAACAAAGTACCTAAATCTCCGCGAATGGTGCCGGGTGCAGCCGCACGCGGATTGGTCGCGCCCATCATCGCACGGACGATCTCCCACGTATCTTGCGGCCCCTCAATCGCTAAGGCAACAATTGGACCGCGTGACATGAAAGTAACAAGTTCGGCGTAGAAACCTTTGCCCTGGTGCTCTTCGTAGTGACGAGCAAGGATGGCTGCGTCAAGAGTTCGCAACTCCATCGCCGCAATTTTAAGACCTTTGGCCTCGAAGCGACCCAGAATTTCTCCGACAAGATTTCGCTCGACAGCGTCGGGCTTTAATAGGACGAGTGTGCGGTTTGACATGACTTCAGGCTAAAGGTTTATCTAGTGCCTCGCACGTTTTAACTATTTAGCGACCCTGCGGCGCAAGTGGGGTCGCGCAGAACTAACTATATAAAGTGATCCGGCAACCAGAACTGCGTCTTGTGATTGTGCGATTTTTAACGCCAAATCGCATGCCTCTTCGACTGAGTCTGCGACGACGACCTCATCGCAACCAATTCGACGAGCAACTTCAGCCATCTCTTTAGCAGGAAGACCGCGTGGCGACGGTGGCGTGCAAGTGATTACAACATCGAATTCGTCAGCACGAAATGCTGTTAATAGTTCATCGGGGTCACGACTGCGCAGCGCTCCGGTGACGAGAATCTTGCGCCCCTGCATATTAAAATCTTCGAAAAAAACCTCTGCACAAACTTCTGCACCAGCCGGATTATGCGCACCATCCACAATC
>BJGF01000080.1 GCA_014190295.1 Actinomycetes bacterium
AATTATGCGACCTGATCGCGCGCGCAGCATTCCTTGTGTGGCGCGTTTGCAAACGCGATATGCACCAGTCAAGTTTGCGTCTATCACCGAAGAGAAGTCGCTTTCGTTCATCCGCAGAAGCAACAGATCTTTAGTGATGCCCGCATTTGATACAAGGACTTGTACGGCCCCGAATTTTTCTTCAACCGCAGCGAAGGCCGCGTCGACTTCGGTCTGCGAAGTTACATCACACTTGACCGCGAAAAAATCGCCAGATGGTTTTGTGTTGTTGTAGGTGATTGCAACGTGATCGCCAAGTTTTGCGAAATGCTGTGCGCATGCGAGACCGATGCCTTTTGAGCCACCGGTAATTAAAACAACACGACTCATGGTTGCTTCCATTTTATAACCGCACTGGCAGCAGTCATGCCTGCACCAAAGCCAACGAGCAACACGTTGTCGCCTGTCTTAAGTCGACCGTTATCGGCGGCTTCGAACAACGCCAATGGGATAGAAGCCGAAGATGTATTGCCGGTCTTGTCGCCGACCCACGAAGTTTTGCTCATCGGTATATCTAGTCGTTTGCATGCGGCTTCGATTATTCGAATGTTTGCCTGGTGGGGTGCGACAAGCGTGATGTCACTCGTTGTCAACCCCGCGGCCTTGAGTGATTTTTCAGCCGAGTCAACCATGATTCGCACCGCACGACGAAAAACTTCTTTGCCTTCCATGTAAAGCGTTTTGCCGATGTCGGCGTATAAGAGGTCTTCAAGCGAACCGTCAGCATCAATATCCCATCCGAGTAATTGACCAGGACCATCAGTTGCTTGTATCACCGCGGCACCAGAACCATCAGCAAATAAAATTGCGGTATTGCGGTCGGTCCAATCTGTGATCCGCGACAATGTGTCGGTGCCGATTACTAAAATATTTCGCATTCCGATCGCGATTAATCCGTGAGCAGTCACCAGACCGTATACAAATCCTGAACATGCTGCATTCAGATCAAATGCGCCGCAGCGAAGTCCGAGACCGTGTTGCACTGCCGCACTTGTTGCCGGCACCGTTCTGTCTGGGGTAGTGGTTGCAAGAATCAACGCATCAATACTTAACGGATCAACACCAGACATCTCGAGTGCTCTGCGCCCCGATTCAATTGACAAACTTGCAGTAGTGCCACCTATATGGCGCTGTTCAATACCGGTTCTTTCACGAATCCATTCGTCAGAAGTGTCCAATGTTTTTGCTAGATCATCGTTCGTAACAATCGTTTCTGGTAACGCTCTGCCCCAGCCGGTGATTACGCCGTTGATCGCAGAGTTTGGAATTGTCGGCATTTGATGATTCTCAGATCGTTCTCAGCCAAGCGATGGGCTGGTGCGCTGTAACTCGTTCACCTTCGACGCTGATGAAGTTCTGCAACACGCCGTCAAACAGCGAGCGAACTTCGTGACCACCAACCATTCCAAGCACATCTCCAACACTAATTAGTGCACCATCTCTGAGCGATGACTTGGGTGTGAACACTCCGGCACCTGGGCTCACAACAAGCCGTTCAACTGCGAAAAGGTGTTCGCCTTCGTGCAGGGTTGGTGTAGGTGTAACGCTCAAGCCAATCCATTCAATTAATTTGTCGAGTTCATCTGGCGTCGAGATGCTTAATGTGCGTGCAGTAGTGAGAGTTCGTTTGGCCATTCCGGTGAGTACGCCGCCAGGTCCAAGTTCAACGAAGTTGTTGATCCCGTGTTCCGACATTGTTTGCAAACATTGCTTCCAACGCACAGGACTCGAAAGTTGCGCCGACAATAGAGTTGACCACTCACTGCCGTGACTATGAGCCTTGGCATCGACATTAGAAACAATCGGAACGTCAGTATCGCGGGGCTTAGCCGCTGCAATTGCTTCGCGTAAACGATCACGAGCCCCACTCATATAAGGAGTGTGAAAAGCACCAGAGACAGGCAGCGACATCACGCGCTTAGCACCCAATTGTTTGGCATGTTCGGTTGCAAGTTCGACACCTGCAACAGAGCCGGCAATCACGACCTGGCCCGGTGCATTGAAGTTCGCAATCCAAACGTCACTATCGGCTCGCCGACATGCGGTTTCGACATCTTCATCTTCGAGACCCAATACAGCCGACATCACACCGGGCGAAGATTGACCAGCATCGTGCATCGCAGCAGCGCGTTCAACTACGAGTTTGACTCCATCGTCAAAGCCGAGTGCACCGTTTGCGGTTAGCGCTGTGTATTCACCCAGTGAATGTCCCGCGCAAAGACTCGGCTCAAGACCAAGGCGTTCAACTGCGTCGAGCACCATCAGACTGGAAACGAAAGTTGTAAGTTGGGCATTACGCGTATCTTTTAATGTCTCGGCATCTGCATTCAACAACAATTCGCCAATGTCGCGTTTGGCGATCTCAGAGGCTTCGTCTACGAGCTCCCAACTTTCGTGACCAACCCACGGTTGTCCCATGGCAGGGCGCTGTGATCCCTGACCAGGAAAGGTAAACGCAAGCATCGTGGTTTAGAGACCCTTCATTGTCTTGTTCATCGTAGAAGAATTATGAGCGATTACCTAAACATCAAGGCGTGTCGCCACTGTCAACTGCTAGATACGCTTGATGCGCAAGCCCGGGTGGCGGAATGGCAGACGCGACGGACTCAAAATCCGTTATCTGAAAGGGTGTGTGGGTTCGACTCCCATCTCGGGCACTTCGCAACAAACGTTGCTCAATACACTTATTTTATGACAGCCAACAGCATCAGTGAACGATTCGTCGTGCGACGACTGCGCCGTGGTACTCAGACGATGCGTGAGTTACGTGATCAACTAAAAATTGCTGATGAGCAACTTGAGTTTTTTTCGGATGAGGCTCGTGATAAAGAAGTCAGGGCGATGGTTGCCGAGACACCAGATTCGGCGCTCGAACATCATCAGGCGCAGCAACATCTAGAAGTTTTTCAGCGACATCATGACTATCTTATTTCGGCGATCGCCGAGCAAGAAGCACGGCAAGACCAGTTGCTAGATAAGTTGACCAAATAATCTATGGCGACACGTATTGTCATTGCTGAAGATGAAGCAATAATTCGTTTGGATCTGCGTGAGACTCTTGAAGAAGATGGCTATCAAGTTGTCGGAGATTGCGGTCGCGGTGACGAAGCGGTTGAACTTGTTAAAAATCAAAAGCCTGATGTCGTGATATTGGATATCAAAATGCCGGTAATGACGGGACTTGAAGCAGCCAGGTTGATTTCCGATACAAAAATATGTCCGATTGTTATGTTGACGGCATTTAGCCAGCGCGAGATCATCGAACAAGCCCGCGATGCAGGCGCTCTCGCATATCTTGTCAAGCCATTTCAGAAATCTGATTTGGTTCCGGCAATCGAGTTGGCGATTGCGCGTTTTGCCGAGATGCAGGCTTTGACAGGCGAAGTAGCAGCGCTTGGCGCACAACTTGAGGTTCGCAAACTTGTGGACCGAGCCAAGGGAATCTTGATCGACAAGTACGCGATGCGCGAAAACGAAGCGTTCACATTTATTCAAAAACTAGCGATGTCTGAAAGAACCAAGATGGGTGAGATTGCCGAGCGGATAATCGCTGGATCATTGCGTCCTTAATTTATGAAATTGATGGCCCTTGATGGCAACTCGTTGGCGTATCGCGCATTTTTTGCGCTGCCAACCGACATGGTCACGGCCAATGGGCAGGTGACGAATGCTATTTATGGTTTCACTTCGATGCTGCTGACGCTGTTGCGCGATCATAAACCAGAAGGTGTGATCGTTGTTTTTGATAGAAAAGAAAAAACCTTCAGACACATCGCCGCACCAGAATATAAAGCACAACGCGAAGCGCAACCAGACATTTTGTATCAACAACTTGATTTGATTCGCGAACTTCTTGAGACTATGGGTGTTGTCGCGATCGACGCCGCAGGGTTCGAGGGCGACGATTTAATCGCAACAATTGCGCAAAAAGCCGAGCAGGCGGGCGACGAGTTGATAATCGTCACGGGCGACCGTGACAACTATCAACTTGTTTCTGACCCACTGATTCGTGTTTTGTACAACAAACGCGGTGTCAGTGATTATGCGCTCTATGACGAGGCAGGTATTTTCGAGCGAACCGGTGTGACGCCCAAGCAATACGCAGACTATGCGGCTTTACGTGGAGACCCAAGCGACAATCTAAATGGAGTGCCAGGCGTAGGTGAAAAGACGGCAGCAAAGTTGATCACCAAATATTTAACGCTTACAAATATTTTTGATCACGCCGACGAACAGACACCGAAACTTAAGCAGGCTCTTCATGAAAATCGAGATCGTGTAATTAGAAATGCCGAATTAATGGTGTTGCGGCGCGACGCACCCGTCGAAATAGATATTCACCAGTCGGTGCCGAACCCGAGACTTGATGATGTCAAAAAAATGTTCGGATTATTTGAGTTTCGCACGATGAACGCAAGGTTTCTTGAAGCGATCAAACATTTTCCGATTGATTTGGCTGTATTAACTGAATCAACCGACTCGGTAAGTGCTGCTGATGCTTCAAGAAATATAGGCAGCACATTAAGGGCGGTTCTTTCAAATTGCGATTCTGTCGAAACTGCAATCTCGGCATTGACAAGCAATAAAGTCAGCGACATAGCAGCAGCATGGGTGGGCGAAGTTGGAAGATCTGAGCTACTTGGTTTGGCAGTTGTAACCGACTCTGGCCAAAGTGCGGTTAGTTGGATAAACAAATCGCTGCTGCTCAATAGTGATGTCAAAAAAGTACTGTCATCTGATTGGCAATTTCGTGGGCACAATGTCAAACCATTGCTCAGAAGTTTGCTCAGTCTTGGGATTGATTTGAGATGCATGGTTCTTGACACTGCAATTGCGGCATATTTGCTCGACCCCTCAGAGGCTCGTTATGAAATCAAAGAAGTCGTTGCAAGATATGTTGGGCTTGAATTTGCTGCGGCTGCCGCAGGTGTTGATGATGGTCAATTAAATTTCGCGACAACAAACACAGAGTCTGCCTCAAGCATTGTTGCCGCAAACGCCGCACTTGGTGTTGCGTTTGTGGCGAAATCTTTGACAGATGCGCTTGCGAGTCAAAAATTGACTTCGCTTTATTCCGATATTGAGCATCCACTGGTTCGCGTTCTCGCCAAGATGGAGCACCTAGGCGTCCTTGTTGACATCAAACAACTCAACGCGATTAACGATCGCCTGACAGCCGAGTGTCTTAAATTGACGAAACAACTACACCAGGTTGCTAATCAAGAGTTCAATCTCAACTCACCACTGCAACTGCGTAAAATTTTATACGAAGACAAAAAACTGACTCCGGGCAAGAAGAACAAAACGGGCCCATCCACAGATGCGGCAACTCTCGAGAAACTAAAAGAACAATGGCCTGAGTTCATCGAGCCATTGCTTGAATACCGAGAGGTAGAAAAACTACGTTCAACCTATGGTGAAGGATTGCTCAGTGTTGTCGGCGCAGACAAACGAATTCATGCAACATTTAACCAGACTGTCGCACGCACTGGACGCTTAAGTAGCGATCAACCAAACCTGCACAATATTCCCGTGCGCAGTGAGCAAGGAAAGGTTTTTCGTACAGCGTTTATTCCGCGCAGCGGTACAAAGTTTTTGGTGGCTGACTACAATCAAATCGAACTGCGTTGCATAGCGCATCTGGCAAACGATCCTGGGTTGATAGATGCGTTCAACAAAAACATCGATGTTCATAATGTGACCGCGGCAAATGTTTTCGGCGTAGCGGTCGACAAAGTAACAAGCGAGCAACGATCGAAAGCCAAAATGGTTTCATACGGATTGGCATACGGCATGGAGTCATATGGCTTGGCGCAACGCTTAGCGATCGGAGTCAGTGAAGCCAGCGAAATTTTGGAAGCTTACTTTTCTGCATTTCCAAGAGTAAAGAAGTACATGGATGAAACCGTTGCCGAGGCCAGAAAACGTGGTTACACCGAAACATTGTTTGGTCGCCGAAGAACGATTCCGGAGTTACAAAATCCGAATTTTCGAATTAGACAAATAGGCGAGCGACAGGCAATGAACTCGGGGATACAGGGTTTGGCGGCGGATATTTTCAAAGTCGCCCTTGTGCGTATTGACGCGGCACTTGAGACGGCCAACTTTGAGTCGCAATTGGTATTACAAGTTCACGATGAGGTGATCGTTGAGGCGGTCGCCAGTGAGGCAGAAGCTGTCGAAAAACTGGTGCGCGAGACAATGCGCGCCGCGGCGAAACTTGCCGTGCCACTCGAGGTAAACCTCGCATGGGGGGACACATGGGCTTCAGCAAAATTGTGAACTCATCAGCCAAATACTGATTAGAAGGGTAGGCTGACTCGTCCTATCCAACTCTCCTATCCACCGAAAGTAACACTTGTGTCAACCGATCAAATGATGGCGTCGCCCGAAATGGGAACCTTCGACGCAGAAGGCAATTACACACCTCGAAAAGTAACTGAGCGAGACGTTTCGTTTGCAGACTCAATTAACGAGACGATGGTCGAACTTAAAGAAGGAAAGCTAGTCACCGGAACAGTCGTGCGGATCACCCGCGATGAAGTTCTCGTTGAGATTGGCTACAAAACAGAAGGCGTAATTCTCAATCGCGAGCTTTCGATTCGTCAAGATGCTGATCCAAATACGATCGTCAAGTTGGGCGAGAAGATTGAAACCTTAATTCTCACCCTCGAAGACAAAGAGGGTCGTCTGTTGCTTTCGAAGAAGCGCGCACAATACGAGCGTGCGTGGGGCGACATCGAAACAATCAAGAACAATGACGGAACAGTCGAAGGTGTCGTAATCGAAGCCGTCAAGGGTGGTTTGATTGTCGATATCGGTTTGCGCGGCTTCTTGCCGGCATCACTTGTTGAATTGCGTCGTGTGCGTGACTTGGCACCATACATTGGTCAGCGGATTACGGCAAAGATTCTTGAACTCGATCGTCAGCGCAACAACGTCGTGCTGTCACGACGAGTATTGCTTGAGCAAAATCAAAAAGGATCTCAGACCGACTTCCTCGACAAACTTACGATCGGCGAGATTCGTACCGGACGTATTTCAAGTGTTGTGGCTTTCGGTGCTTTCGTTGATCTGGGCGGCATGGACGGACTGATTCACGTTTCTGAATTGTCATGGAAGCATGTTGACAATCCAAGTGCAGTTGTCAAGATTGGTGATGAAGTTTCGGTGAAAGTTCTTGAAGTCGACCGCGAACGCGATCGCATCAGTCTTTCGCTCAAGGCGACACAGCAAGATCCATGGCAAGAGTTCGCTACGAGTCACCAAGTCGGTCAACTCGTTTACGGACGTGTAACGAAGCTTGTTCCATTCGGTGGATTCGTACAAGTCGGAGACGGAATCGAAGGTCTGGTGCATATTTCTGAGATGTCAACGCATCACGTCGAGGCGCCAGAACAAGTAGTCACTCCGAGCGAAGAACTTTGGGTGAAGATTATTGATCTTGACCTTGCACGTCGGCGAATTAGTTTGTCGATCAAGCAGGCTGCCGAAGGTGGCGAATTGGCTGAAGAATATCGTGGCCAGTTTCAAACCGATGAGCAGGGCAATTGGGTGAGTGGCGATGATTCAACTCGCGAGGCTGCTTGGGCCGAGTTCTTTGATCCGAATGCTGCTCCAACTGCTGATGCTGCAACTCAAACTGCAAAAGCACAAGAAGCACCAACTTCAGAAGAACCAAGCGCAGGCTGATAAAAATTCGGTCTGTCTAGTGAGTCTTCGATGATTCTCATTGGGTTAACTGGCGGCATTGGTTCTGGCAAGTCGGAAGTTTCTGCGTTGTTGACTCGGCGCGGGGCAATAGTGATCGACGCAGATCTAATTGTGCGTGAGTTGCAACAACC